>NZ_JBHLWN010000099.1:0-21954 GCF_042432825.1 Paenibacillus chartarius
TAAAATTTTTCAATAATTAAGGTTTCGTCTGTTCTGTGAGGTTTCTTGCAACGCTAGTGCTCGGCAATCCGTTATTTTGCACGATAGCAATGGAATTGAGGAAATTAGACCCTGAAAGTCCGTTATTTATTTAGCGGTTCCGGAAATTCTTCATTGCTCAAAACCCCCACTCCCGACACAAATAAATGTCAATCACATACACTCAACCCTGCGTCCAGCCTCCCCTACACGCTGAAAGCCTAAGCCGTTACCGTTGTCCGCCGCCAAAGGGTTCGGTCTGCGGATTAGGACGATTTACAAGACCGGTTGAATGAACGGCTAGGCAGCAAGTCGAGCTCGAGTAGCGCTGGGTGCCGGCGTTTCGCCCATTTCCCGTAAATCCCCCCGTCCGCCGGAACTATCGCAGCTCCCCGCATAACAAAAAAGGAGCCCGGCACCAGTCACAATGCCAAGCTCCCCACCTGCACCGATTACACACCTACAATGTTGAACCCGCCGTCCACGTAAATGACTTCGCCGGTAATGCCGCGCGCGAGCGGGCTGAGCAGGAACATCGCCGTATCGCCCACCTCCGCGGTTTCGGTCGTCCGGCGCAGCGGCGCTCTCTCCTCCACTTGACGCAGAATCGAGTTGAAGTCCTTGATCCCCTTCGCCGCCAGCGTGCGGATCGGTCCGGCCGATACGCCGTTCACGCGAATGTTGTACTGGCCGAGGTCCGCCGCCAAGTACCGCACGCTCGCTTCCAGCGCCGCTTTGGCCACGCCCATGACGTTGTAATTTTTCATGGCGCGCTCGGAACCGAGGTACGTCATCGTCATAATGCTGCCGCCTTCCGTCATCAGCGGGTAAATGCGCTTCGTCACCGCAACAAGCGAGTAAGCGCTGATGTCATGCGCCAAAGCAAAGCCGTCCCGCGACGTGTCGACGAACATGCCCTCCAGCTCTTCGCCCTTCGCGAAGGCGATGCTGTGCGCATACCCGTGCAGCACGCCGAAATGCTCCCGAAGCGAAGCCGCGAGCGTCTCGATCTCCGCATCTACCGTTACATTGCAAGGCAGCACAATCGAACCCGGGATCGCCTCCGCCAGCTTGCGCACCCGCTCCTCCACCCGTTCGCTCTCATACGTAAACGCGAGCCGCGCACCTTGCGCAGCGCAGGATTGGGCAATCGCCCAGGCGATACTGCGATCGTTGGCGACGCCCATGATCAAAATATTTTTCCCGGCCAGTAAATTGCTCATGTTATTATAGAAACCCCTTTCAGCAGCCAAATAGTCGTCAGAAGGGGACGCTTGTCCGTTCCGCGTCCATACTCAAGGTACCTGATTTTTCCGACATTGGCAAGGGGATAATCTCGTCGAACCCGCGCGAATCAAAGAGGCTCAAGCTCCACGGAAGCCTGCGACAGCACCGTCACTCCGGCCGCTCCGCGAAACGCCTCCATTAACCGGAACAACGCATCGTCCTTCATCTTCGCTTCAATCATGACGTCCAGCCGCGGCGTCGACCCCGCAATCCCCCGCAGGAACGCGAGCAGGGGCTCCGGCTCCACATAATCGGCATGGCTGCGCGGTTCGCTGTCGCTCTTCGGCGAGGAGACGTGAATCTTCGGCGGGAGCGGTACGGGAACGCCGGCATCGTCCACCGCGCCCGACACCGTTCCCTTCCACGTCTTCCCGATACGCGGCCACAGCTCGACGGCACTCTCCCCGCCGTTATTGACTTGGTGATGATGAACGTCAAGCACCATCGGCGCGCCGACCTCCTCGCACACCTCCAGCGTTTCGACCGCGTTGAACGTTTTGTCGTCATTCTCGAGCGTGATCCGTTCGCGCAGCCTGCCATCCATCTCGGTAAAATGCTTGACGAACCGCGCCCGCGCCTTCGTCTTGTCCCCATACGTACCGCCGATATGAATGTTGCACATCGCTTCACGGCCAAGGCCCATCGCCTCCAGCATCCGCACATGCCTTTCCAGGTCGGCATACGAATTCTGCAGCACCGCCTTGCGGGGCGTACTCAATACGGTAAAATGATCCGGGTGAAAGCTCAGCCGCATCGCATGCTTCTTGGCGTAGTCGCCCAGCTCCCGGAACTCCGCCGCCAGCGCCGGGATCGGATCCCAGTCCCCAAGCAGCTCGTGTCCGACAAGCGGGATCAGCTTGGACGAGATGCGGTACAGCTGAATGTCGTGTGCCCGGTTATGACGGAGCAGCCGCAGCGTGTTATGGATGTTCTCGGCCCCGATGCGCTCCAGCTTGCGGATCGCGGCTTCGCGGTCCCCGAGCTTGCTGAAGTTGGTGGCGGTCATGGTTTTGGAAGGCGACGCATTCTTGACGTGAACGGACATGGCGACGTAGCCGAGACGAACGATCATGAGAGTCACTCCATAAGGCAAAATAAGGTTAGGACAGCTTCACGTTTAGACTGTCCTAACCTTAGCTTCGCTACTCCCGTATCGAACTCACGGAGCCGCCAACACTTTATTGATCGCATCCAGCACCCGGTCGCCCTGGAACGGCTTGACGATAAAATCCTTGGCCCCGGCCTGAATCGCCTGCACGACCATCGCCTGCTGCCCCATCGCCGAGCACATAATGACTTTGGCGTTAGGGTGCGCGCTCTTAATATGCTTAACGGCTTCAATCCCTTCCATTTCCGGCATGGTAATGTCCATCGTTACAATGTCGGGCTTCAGCTCCGCATACTTCTGGATAGCCACCAAGCCGTTCTCCGCTTCGCCGACGACTTGATGCCCCCCCTTCGTGAGAATGTCCTTCAACATCATGCGCATGAAAGCGGCGTCGTCCACTACCATAATCTTCCCCATACATCGGCTGCTCCTTTAGTCAAAGTGAATCCGCTGCGTTGCCAATATCCTATATAAACCCATTGTCCATCATCCGGGGCTTCAATACTATCACCGGAAGCTCCTATTCGTATAGGAGCCCGTAGGAAGCGATTCCTATACAACTCCTATAACCGGCATCTCAGGCCAAAATAGCGCCGGCCATGCGATCACGGCCTGAAGCATTTGCACAAAAAAACCGTCCCCGCGTCAAGCGGAAACGGTTCATCCATCCTGTCCTTACTCTTGTCTGCCGAAAAACATTTCATGCGCCAGCGCCGTCTGCACCCGCGCTTCTTCCTCCGTCAGCCGCCGCACCAGCTCCATCTCGACTTGTGTGACATCTTCGCCTTGAAAATTGATTTCCGCAATCGAAGCCACGATCTTGACGATGGCGAACGCTTCATTCGCCGGCGAGTAGGCGATGACCAGCTGGCCGGTCGGGTAGACACGGAAGCCGGACTTAACCATTTTGCCGCGGCCGTATTCCAGCAGTTCGTACATCTCCTGCTCGCTCTTGAATTTGCATACGGAATTGAATTCAGTCTGGAATCCCATTCGGGCCGCCTCCTTCTCCTCGTGCTTAGTCCAAATCGAACGTATATTTAATCTTCTGCTTATCCGCGTGGCGCTCTATGGCGAGACGGATCAAGTCATCGAGCAGCTGGCCGTACGGCTTGCCGGTTTCGCGCCACAGCAGCGGATACATGCTGAACGGGGTGAAGCCCGGCATCGTATTGATCTCATTGATCAGCACCTTGCCGTCCTCTCTCGTCAGGAAGAAATCGACGCGAGACAAACCGCTGCCGTCAACGGCCTCGTAAGCCCGAATCGCCATCTCGCGGATCGCGTCCGACTGCTCCGGGGAAATTTCGGCCGGGATGACCATAACCGACTTCCCGTCGAGGTACTTCGCCTTATAATCGTAGAATTCGTTCGAGGAGACGATTTCGCCGACGACGGACGCTTCCGGCTCATCGTTACCGAGCACCGCCACTTCCACCTCGCGCGCATCGACGCCTTCTTCGACGATTACTTTCCGGTCATATTGGAACGCTTCATCTACGGCGGCCAGCAGCTCGTCGCGGTTGCGCGCCTTGGAGATCCCTACGCTCGAGCCCAGGTTCGCCGGCTTGACAAAGCACGGATAGCCGACGGATACTTCGATCTCCATCACATGCTCATCGCGATCCTTCGCCCACTGCGTGCGGGTGAAATGACGGAAGACGACTTGCGGCAAGCCCGCCTGCGCAAATACTTTCTTCATCATTACTTTGTCCATGCCTACGGCCGAGGCGAGAACTCCCGCTCCCACGTACGGCACATTCGCGATTTCCAACAGCCCCTGCACCGTACCGTCTTCGCCGAACGTACCGTGCAGCAGCGGGAATACGACGTCAAGCGCCGGCTCGGCCGCCGCCCCGGACGTGCTGGATATGACGGCGGTATCCTCCGCCGGTTGAAGTCCTCCGAACAAAGGCAGCAGGGCGTTCGACGACCCGCTTCGCTGAACCGCTCGGCCCTCGCCTCCGAACGTCAGCTGCTCCTTCGACTGGACTGCCGCTTTCAGCGCCGCTCCGGACCGCCACTCGCCCTGCTTCGTTATATAGAAAGGGATGACCTCGTATTTGTTAAAATCGATTTCTTTCGTGACGGCCATTGCCGTCGACAACGATACATCGTGCTCGCCGGATTTGCCTCCGTAGATCAGACCGACTTTGATTTTGCGCGTCATAGCATAAGTACCTCCAAGTTCCTTCTCATTAGATCCGGTCCGAAATGCGCAGGAACAAATACGCCGTCCGGTCGGAATATGCCGGGGAATCGTGATAAGCCCAGAAACGGCCGCGGGCATTATACGTATGGGCGTTAACCAGCGGCTGACCGCTGTAATCCATGCCGGTAATGATGGTGTTGTGCTGAAACCTGCCGTCGCCGTCCCAGTCGTAGCAAATCACATCTCCCGGACGGAGCTCCCGGGCATCTGCAACCTGGACTGCACGGCCGCTGCTCAGCAAGTACGCCGACAATGAATGCGCCACCGCCCAGCTGAAGCTCCATTGCTCCTGACCGTTGATCCGGCCGCGATACCACCAGCCCGAATCCCTTTTCCCAGTATAGTTCATCGGCAGCCCGCCTGCAAAGAGGCATTGAGACACAAAGTTCGTGCAGTCAACCTCGAATTCGACATATTGCGGGTTGGCCTTGTTCCAGTAAATTTCGGCGTATTGGACCGCAGCGGCCCGATTGTACATTTTGCGTGAAGAGCTTTCGGGCCCTTGGAGTATACTAGTGTTGAGATACGGCAGCGCTGCTTGAACCGGCAGCGATTCCGGCCATCCGGCCGCGTAGCTGAGCGGCGCAGCCGGCTTCGGCCTGTAGCTGTCCGGAGGCTGCAGCTTCTGAACGGCAACCAGCTCCCAGCGTTCGTCCGCGCTGCGCGGAGCTACGGTAACCTGCTCCCGTTCGACTCGCTCTTCCGTATATTCGCATCCGTGCCCTTCATAGGTTAACGTCCGGTGCACCTCCAGTTCCGCCGCTGCTTCGTCCGGCAGTTCGTAGAGCGGCTTCATCCGCAGCCGGGACTTCTGTTCGATCAGACGGAGGCCTCTTGCCGCCGCGCTTTGGCGCGCGGCTTGCAGCACCTTCGCATGCTCCTCGAAGCGGCTCGGATCCGCGGTGAGTACGCTTCGAAGCGGCTCTGCGCCGAGCTCCGCTTCCGCACGGTTTTTCGCGTGTACATAATCGTATACGGCGGTTTTCCAGGACATGCCCATCCCTCCCCTACTTCTCTTTATATGAGAAAAACGGGTGGATAATGATCTATTTTATTCTTTACGCAGATCGGCTTAACGGGTATACTTAGGGTATGATCGATTTGTGAAATCGAGTTTCACAGAGCGAAACAAACTGATCGAAAGAGGAGGCAATATTCATGGCGAACAAGGACCAATACTCCGTCCGCAAGCAGCTGTCGGTCGGCGGCAAGTCGTTTGCTTACTACAGCCTGCAAGGGCTGGAGCAGCAAGGCTTCGGCGACATTTCGAAGCTGCCTTTCTCCATTAAGGTGCTGCTGGAAGCGGCTGTCCGTCAATTTGACGGCCGTGCTATCACCGATGAGCACGTGAAGCAAATTGCAGGTTGGGCGAAAGGCCGCGACGAGAACAAGGAAATTCCGTTCATCCCGGCCCGCATCGTTCTGCAGGACTTCACCGGCGTACCGGTTGTCGTTGACTTGGCCGCAATGCGCGACACAGTTGCCCGTCAAGGCGGCGACCCGAAGCGGATCAACCCGCTCGTGCCGGTCGACCTCGTTATCGACCACTCCGTCATGGTCGACGCGTTCGGCTCGTCGAACGCGCTGGAGACCAACATCAATCTCGAATTCGAGCGCAACGAAGAGCGCTACCGCTTCCTCCGCTGGGCACAGACGGCGTTCGATAACTTCCGTGCGGTTCCTCCGTCCACGGGTATCGTTCACCAGGTTAACCTCGAGTACCTGGCCAGCGTAGCTGCAACGAAGACTGTCGACGGCGAAACCGTCGTTTACCCGGACTCGCTCGTAGGTACCGACTCCCACACGACGATGATCAACGGTCTTGGCGTTGTCGGCTGGGGCGTAGGCGGTATCGAAGCGGAAGCCGGCATGCTCGGCCAGCCGCTGTACTTTGTAGCACCGGAAGTTATCGGCTTCAAGCTGACCGGCTCGCTGCCGGAAGGCGCAACGGCAACCGACCTGGCTTTGACGGTTACGCAAATGCTCCGCAAGAAGGGCGTTGTCGGCAAATTCGTCGAGTTCTACGGCAGCGGCCTGAGCAACATCTCGCTGGCTGACCGCGCTACGGTTGCCAACATGGCTCCTGAGTACGGCGCAACGATCGGCTTCTTCCCTGTTGACGTCGAAACGCTGAACTATCTGCGTTCGACAGGCCGCGACGAAGACCAGATCGCGCTTGTTGAAGCTTACTATAAAGAGCAAGGCATGTTCCGTACGGACAGCACGCCGGATCCGGTCTTCACCGACTTGATCGAGCTGGATCTGAGCACGGTCGTTCCTTCGCTCGCAGGACCTAAGCGTCCGCAAGACCGCGTTGAGCTGACGGCTATGAAGGAATCGTTCAACACGATCGTCCGCCAGCCGATCGACAAGGGCGGCTACGGCTTGTCCGAAGAGAAGATCGCCGAAGTCGTTGACGTGAAGTACGCCGACGGCCAGGTTGCCAAGATGGGAACAGGCGCTGTCGTTATCGCCGCTATCACCTCTTGTACGAACACGTCCAACCCGAGCGTAATGCTGGGTGCGGGCCTGCTCGCCAAGAAAGCCGTTGAGCGCGGTCTGACGAAGCCGCTGTACGTGAAGAGCTCCCTGACTCCAGGCTCCCTGGTCGTTACCGACTACCTGGAGAAGGCCGGCCTGATCGAGCCGCTGGAGAAGCTGGGCTTCCACGTTGCCGGCTACGGCTGCGCAACTTGTATCGGTAACTCCGGCCCGCTGCCGGACGAAGTAAGCAAAGCGATCGCCGACAACGACATGACTGTGGCTGCCGTTCTGTCCGGTAACCGGAACTTCGAAGGCCGCGTCCATGCTCAAGTGAAGGCGAACTACCTCGCTTCGCCGCCGCTCGTCGTCGCTTACGCTCTGGCCGGCACAGTCAACATCGATCTGACGAACGAGCCGATCGGCACAGGCTCCGACGGTCAGCCGGTTTACCTGAAGGACATCTGGCCGACGAACGCCGAAATTCAAGAAGCGCTGAACACGGCAATGAGCCGCGAAGCGTTCATCGATAAGTACAAGGACGTATTCCGCGCCAACCCGCGCTGGAACGCGATTGACGTACCGGAAGGCGAGCTGTACGTTTGGGACGAGAAGTCGACGTACATCCAGAACCCGCCGTTCTTCCAAGGCCTTGGCGAGCAAGTGGGCGACATCGCCGATATTCGCGGCGCGAAGACGCTGGCGCTGCTGGGCGACTCCGTCACGACGGACCACATCTCTCCTGCCGGCAACATCAAGGTTGACAGCCCTGCGGGCAAATACTTGATCGAGAACGGCGTGAAGAAGGAAGACTTCAACTCGTACGGCTCCCGCCGCGGTAACCATGAAGTGATGATGCGCGGTACGTTCGCGAACATCCGCATCCGCAACCAAGTGGCGCCTGGCACAGAGGGCGGCGTAACGACTTACCTGCCAACCGGCGAAGTCGAGTCGATCTACGACGCATCGATGAAGTATCAAGAGAACGGTACGAACCTCGTCGTTATCGCCGGCAAAGAATACGGTACCGGCTCCTCCCGCGACTGGGCGGCTAAAGGTACGTTCCTGCTGGGCGTGAAGGCTGTTATCGCCGAAAGCTTCGAGCGGATCCACCGCTCCAATCTGGTCGGCATGGGCGTTCTGCCGCTGCAGTTCGTGAACGGCGAGAGCTGGAAGTCGCTCGGCTTGAACGGCCGCGAGACATTCGACATCACCGGTCTGAGCAACAACGTTCAGCCTGGCCAGAAAGTCACCGTTACCGCAACCCGCGAAGACGGCTCCAAGCTGGAGTTCCAAGCGCTGGTACGCCTCGACTCGCTGGTTGACGTCGACTACTACCGCAACGGCGGCATTCTGCAAACCGTCCTGCGTCAGATGATGTTCGGCGGCAAGTAATCCGTATTGTCAATGAAAAAACACCGATCGTCCCATTGCCGGGGCGGCCGGTGTTTTTGTGTTTTATGGTGTTGCTCTCCGCTTCGCCATAGGGGTTCTAGACCTTAACAAGGAGTGCCGCCGGAGATGCACCGGCGCAGCGCAGAACGACAAACTCAAGGCTGAGATTTTCAAATGAAAAAGGCCCCTTGAAAAGGGACCTAGGTACTGGGGGCAAAGACATCAGGGCTGAAGACGTTCAATCCCCTTCATGTATTTACGCAATGCTTGCGGAATTCGAATGGAGCCATCCTCCTCTTGGTGATTCTCTAGAAGTGGGATTAAAATCCGAGGAGAAGCCACCGCAGTATTATTGAGTGTGTAGCAGAATCGTACCTTTCCATTCATGTCCCGATATCTAATGTTTGAACGACGTGCTTGAAAATCGAGAAGGTTGGATGATGAGTGGGTTTCACCGTAAGCTTGCCGGCTGGGCATCCAAGTTTCGATGTCCAATTGTTTGTAGGTTTTTTGGGACATATCGCCGGTACAAACAGCCATTATGCGATAAGGAAGTTCCAACAATGTTAAAATTTCCTCCGCATTTTCCGTGATTTCTTGAAAGATTTGCTCCGATCTTTCCAAGCTGTCTTCACAAACAATAACTTGCTCAACCTTTGAAAACTGATGAACCCGGTATAAGCCATGGACATCCTTTCCTGCCGAACCTACCTCATTTCGGAAGCAGAGTGATACTGCGGCAAGCTTAATGGGTTCCTTTACGTCAACGATCTCATTATCGTAATAAGATACAAGAGGAACCTCCGATGTACCGACCAGCCATTTATCGTCCTCTGCAATTTTATAGGTTTGATCTTGACCTAGCGGGAAGTACCCTGTATGGAATAACGCTTCTGTCCGGACCATTAATGGAACCTCAAGAAGCGTGAATCCCCTATCAACAAGTACATCAACGGCGAGCTGCTGCACAGCCCGATGCAAGGAAACCCCCGCACCGGTAAGATAATAATTTCGGCTTCCTGCTGTTTTTACCCCTCGTGGTATATCGATCATGTTATGAAGTTCGCCGAGTGTCACGTGATCTTTGGGTTCGAAGTTAAACCTTGTAGGTTCACCTACCCGTTTGACTTCAACATTATCTTTATCCGAGAGGCCTATTGGCGTTTCTGGCGAAACCACATTGGGTACGTACATCATGAGATGGTTATACTGTTTTACGATCTCTTTATGTTCATGTTCTAATGTGCCTAAACGATTGTTGATTTCTTTAACAATTGGCTTTTTCTGTTCAGCTTTTTCAAGCTCACATTTTTGAATGAAGACATTGATTTCCTGGGATATCCGATTTCGCTCATGCCGAAGCTGCTCCATCTCTTGGAGAAGCAGCCGCCTTTTATCATCCCATTCGACCAGTTGGGCAATGGAGACGGGGATACCTTTTTGATCGGCTACTGCTTGAATCAAATCTTGATTTTGCCTTATCCATTTGACGTCTAACATGGCAACGCACTCCTTTATGGTTGAAATGCAAAAAGCGCTCTCTGTCCCATTGGGACGAAGAGCGCTTATTCTCGCGGTGCCACCCAAATTGATTGAACAGCATGCTGTCCAATCCACTTAGTTCCGCGTTAACGGGCGGGTCCGGTTAACTTAGGGGGTATACCCCTTGACGAAAACGCCTCCGAGTTGGATTCTCTTCATTGGCCTGATGTCAATATTTTTAAATATTATATCTTATGCTGCCATTTTTATTCAAGCACTTTTCCTTTTCATAAACTTGCCGTTACAGACAGGGAGGAGATCCGTATGCGGAACTTAGTCCGATCTATGATAAAATGCAATCAATCCCCAAACAAAGGAGCTGCTGCTGACTATGGAGACAAGTATGCAATACCCGATCGGCCAATTTCGCTATGAGGGGGCCGACGCCGCCGGACTGGAGCACTGGATTGACGAAATCGCAGCGCTGCCTGCCAAGCTCCGGGCCGCCACGGACGGATTGAACGCCGAGCAGCTGGCGACACCGTACCGCGACGGGGGCTGGACGGTCAAACAAGTCGTTCATCACGTCGCCGATTCGCACATGAACAGCTTCATCCGCTTCAAGCTGGCGCTGACGGAAGACCGTCCGACCATCAAGCCGTATGACGAAGCGGCCTGGGCCGAGCTGGAGGACGGAAGCGGCGACGATATCGGCGTTTCGCTCGCGCTCGTCGAAGCCGTACATATCCGCTGGGTGCGTCTGCTGCGTTCCATGACGCCGGACCAGTTCGATCGTACCTTTGTCCATCCGGAATCGGGAGAGACGCCGCTTCGCCGCGCAGTAGGCCTATATGCTTGGCACGGCAACCATCACACCGCGCATATTACGTCGCTTCGCGAACGGATGGGCTGGTAGCTCGTTCGCATCACCGAACAACACTTCATATTTTTGGTATAGCAGACTTGAATTTTGATAGGCACTCATATTAAACTGTAGATTGGGAAAAAGAAGATATGCTTTTTCCTCGTGGAAATATTGAGTTACCTGCATGCCTACTAACATATTCAGGACTTTGATGAACCAGAGACGTGCTGGAACAGAAGCCTATGAGAGCCGACTTGCTATCGTGCTCCCTAGGCTTTTTATATTTTCATAGATAAAGAGGCTCGCGAATGGAACAAACGAAAATCATAGAGTCAGAGATCGCAAAAAGCATTGGACGGCTGCTTCGGGACAGCTTCGGCAAAGGGCCGGACGCCGTCTTCGTATCGATTGGGCTTCCTTATGTCATTGCCCACTTGCGCAATTTCCTGTCGCCTATGGAAAAGGTGCTCATCGAACAAAATCAAGAGCCGATGCTGCGCCTTGCGAGGGAAGCCGTTATGCGCAATTTAACGCCGAAGATCGGCGCCATCTTCAAAGAGATTGCGCAGCTTGAATTGACGGAGCTGCTGTACGAGTGGGATTTCGACAACAAATCCGCGGTGCTGGTCGCTTCGTGCAGCCCTGCGGGTCACGCCTCGCCGTTCTACTCTGCAGTTCCAACAAAGGATTTGCCGCCCAGGAAGCTGAAGCAGCTATCGGCGATGAAGTCCGAGGACATTGCTTCCTATCATATTAATACGAGGACATTGCTGGTTATTAAGAGAGGGATCTTAGGCGCAGTAGAAAAACAGTTCATCGAGCAGGGGCAGGAGGAGCAGCTGAAGCATGCCTTGCAAACGCTGGAATCCAAAGGATTGGCACGAATTATTGCATTGATCGAAAAGACGCTGGATATCAAAATTCATGAGAGCTTCATTCTGTGGAGCTTGCCGCAAAATATGAGCCTGCTTGTGTTTATCCTCTACCCTCCAAGCGGCAAAACGTAGCAGCGAGTCCGCGAAGGAATACCCACGGTTAACCCGCTGGTTCGGTTCAGCGGGGCTGCAGCGATTTTGGCGCTTCCCGGACATTACGGAGAAGCCAGGAAAAGCCCGGGGGAGCCCGGCACGGAGTCACGCCCCGCACCGCCCCCTACTTCATCATCGTCCCCATCCGTTTGGCCGCCTCCATAATTAGCGGAGCTTGCTCCTGCATCGTCTCCAGCGTCAGCCGGTTCGACGGACCGGACACCGCCAGCGCGGCGATCAACCGGCCGGCCCGGTTCACGATCGGCGCAGAGACGGCCGCGGCACCCGGCTCCCGCTCCTCGACGCTGGTCGCGTAGCCGAGGCGCTTCGTCTCCTGCAGCTGCTGCACGAACAAGTCCCGGTCCAGGCTCGCCGGCCAGTCCGGGTCCAGCAGCATATCGCTGACGACAGCCGGCTCGCCGAACGCTACGAGCACCTTGCTCGATGCGCCTACATACAGCGGCATCCTCACACCGACCGGCGCCACCCGCCGGATCGCCTGGTTGCTCTGTACGGCTTGAATGCGAACACGCTCCTTGCCGTCGCGCACATAGAGCGATACGGTTTCGCCAATCAAATCGCGCAGCCGTTCCATCTCCGGAAGCAGCAGCAGCCCTGGGTCATCCGTTTGCGATAAGTTCGCCGACAGTTCCCACAGCCGGAAGCCGAGCCGGTATTTCTCCGTCGATACGTCGCGCAGGATGAAACCTTTACCCTCCAGCGAAGCCAGCAGCCGATGCACCGTGCTCTTGTGCAGACCGACCTTCCCCGCTATTTCCGTCAAGCTCAGCTCCGTCGCCTCCGCGAAGCAAAGCAAAATATCCAAAGCGCGCTCAACCGCACGCACCGTAAGCTTGTTATCTTCCATAGCTAAATCATCGCCCCTCAAGTTTCACTATATGAAACCGAATTACATTCAGTATAACGGATCACCCCACTTCCGTAAAGTGCAGCCGGGATACGTTACAGGGAGATTACAGCCCCTTTACAATTGGCTTCCGTTCATTGACTTGCGCGTCGTCCGGGTCTTACACTATAAATATAAAAGCAGAAGCCACAAACATATTGTTAGGAGGGATCCCGCATGCCGTCGCCAATCCCGCAAACGCCTCTTACGCAACCCGCTGTTGGTAGCGCTTCCAATTCCAAAGCCGCAAAAGCGTCCCTCCGTCACCGCCGGCGCTGGTGGCTTATCACCTTACTATCTTTCTTATTTCTATGCTGCTCGCTGATGCTGTCGTTTCACGCTTATATCGCCTGGTCGCTGGCACGGCCGTACATTTATCCGCTGCAAAGCAACCCGCGGCTCGCCATCGGTCTGCCGTATGACGACGTCGTCTTTCCTAGCCGCGGCGGCTCCTCGAAGCTGCAGGGCTGGTATGTGCCGGCGGCCGCTTACTCGACGAAAACCGTCATTTTCTCCCACGGGTACGGCAGCAATCGCGAAGAAAATTGGGTGCCGATCTACTCGCTCGTGAAGCTCGTTCATAACGCCGGATACAATGCGCTCATGTTCGATTACGGCTATGTTCAGGGCAATGGCCGTGTCGTTACCGGAGGCATTGAGGAATCCCGCGAGCTGCTCGGGGCGATCGATTACATGAAATCCAAGGGAGCGCAAAATCTGTTCATCTGGGGCTTCTCGATGGGCGCCGGTACCGCGCTGCAAACCGCTCTGCAGGAGCGCGGAACGGCAATCACCGGCATGATCCTGGACAGTACGTTCCTGCTCAATCCCGATACGCTCTATTACAACATGAAGAAGGAAATCAACCTGCCCAAAAATCCTTCTCTGCCGCTTATCCGGTTCTTCTTCCCGCTCCTGAACGGTGTCCGCCTGCGGGAAGTGCCTTATACGAAGGTAGAGTCGCATACTTATCCGATGCCGATCTTCTTCATTCACGGCAAGGAAGACGAACGGGCTCCGTATGAAACCATAGAGCGGCTGTTCGCAAAACAAGAGAACAGCTACGGCAAACAATTGTGGCTGCTGCCTGAAGCGACGCACGAGCTGCTCCATCAGGCCGAACCGCAGCAGTACAAAAGCCGTACGCTGCAGTTTCTTCAAGAGCATACGGTCGAATGGCGCAGCTTCTCCGGCGCGCGATAACAAACGACAAAATGCGCATATCTTCCCCTTCCGGCGAATATATTGGACAACGAAGCTTAGCTTGAGCCCGCGGGAGGGGATTTTTGCATGTTAATGGTGTATGGGGCGCTGATGCCCCTGCGTGTGTTGGAGGAAATCCGGTTCTGGAAAATGCAGGAGCGCGAGCACACCGTCGTCATCCGTACGCTCGTGCCGGATCTGGAGACGCCTTTCGTGAGGCTGCTGGAGGAATGGGAAGGCGTGTTCGAGAAGGCGGAGATGGCGGCGGTCCGGCTGATCGAGGCCGCTATTCGGAGCGGCTTCTGGCTCCCGCCGCAGCAGCAAGCGCAGGTGAATCAGCTGCTGATCGCTTCGGCCTCGCAATCCCGGCTGTTTATTCAGCATCTGATGCGGATGGAGCAGGAGAGCGTGCCGATCCGGACAAGACCGGTCGTGAAAACCGTGCTTGAGCATATTATCCGGGAATCGGAATATTTCCTGGGCGTCCTGCAGGCTGGCGACCCGATGCTCGGCTTACACGCTCCGCCGGTGCCGGCAGGTGTATCGTATACGCCGAGCAATATGCAGGAGCTTGCTTACTTGCACGTACAACCGAGCGCGCGGGCATGAACGGCATTATCCCCTAGCAAGAAATCGTTCAGGGTATTTACATGCAAAAACCGCCGATACGCATCCCTGCGTACCGGCGGCCACTCGTTCAGGGCGCTCCGCAGACGGCAGGCCCTATTGCTTTAATAATGATAAAAATTCCGCCCGCAGCGCCGCATTATCCCGGAAGCTGCCGCGGACAGCCGACGTCACCGTCTCGCTGCCGTACTTCTTCACCCCGCGCGCGCACATGCACAGATGCTCGCCGGTGACGACGACCATGACGCCGTGCGGCTTCAGCACCCGCTCAAGCGTATCCGCCAGCTCCGACGTTATACGCTCCTGCACCTGCAAACGGCGGGTAATCGCGTCGACCAGACGCGCGAACTTGCTCAGCCCGGCCACCTTCCCGCTCGGAATATAGCCGACATGCACTTTGCCGAAAAAAGGCGCCATATGGTGCTCGCACTGACTGTAGTACACAATATCTTTAATGATGACAAGCTCTTCATGCTGCTCGTCAAACGTTACGCCCAGCACTTCATCGATGTCCGCATCGTAGCCTCCGAAAATCTCCTCATACATCCGGGTTACTCGCGCCGGCGTATCCAGCAGCCCTTCCCGGTCGACATCTTCGCCGATCAACCGCAGAATCTCGCGCACATGATGCTCGATCTGCTCCCTATTGGCGGCTACTAATTTGTTCCGATATTCCTTAGCAGGCATTACAGCAACAACCTCCGTTCTCCATCCCGTCCGGCTCCGTCTGTGAGATAAGTTTGAGCTATGCCGGCAGGCGCAGCTCTTGAGTCAACGGCCTTCCGGGGCCATGACCTTCAACTATTTTCTTCTTTGCGGTTTTCCCCTGGCGGCATTCGTGTTCTGGTTCTTCATCATCGCTTGGACCTTATTCATCTGCTGATTATTCAAATTGTAGCCCATTTGTTTGGCCATCTGCTGCAGCATCTTCGGATCCTTCTGCATCGCTTCCAGTTGACGGCGCAAATAATAAACGCCAATAAAGAAGCCGGCAACCAAGCCGACGATCAGCGTAACAATCGGAATGACATAGTTATACCACACGGCGAACGTCTCACCTCGTCAAAAATAAATATTCAGCGCGTCTCTGCGCACGGCATAGCCCCATCATAGCACGGAAATAGAAGCGGCACAAACACGAGAAACCGGCCTTCACCGTCCATACTGAAGCGCTCGCGGGCAGCACGTATTTTACATTAACACCGTGTCGATGAAGACCGTCGTGTGCTTGGCCAGATCGATCTCCTTCACTTCAAGAACGCCGTCAACATCCTGCTTCACAACACGGACGATCGGCCTGCTGGGCAGTCCGCGATGCTGCCCGACGACGACGCCGGTTTCCTTGGTTGACAACCGCACTGACGAGCCGGTCGGGTAAATCGAGACGATCTTCAGAAAGTTGATCAGCACGTCGTGATCCAGCTTCGTACCGGACATCGCCATCATCAGCTCCGTTGCTTCGTGCGGCAGCATTCCCCGGCCTACAGACACGTCAAAGAGCAGATTGTCATACAGGTTGGCTACGGCGACGATCTTCGCATAGAGATGGATTTGGTCTGCATCCAGTCCGCGCGGGATGCCTTGACCGTCCGGCTGCTCGTGGTGCTGGAAGGCGACATGCGCGCTGAGCAGACTGAGCTCCCGCTTGCTCTTCAGCACTTCAAAGCCGCGCCACGTATGATGCCGTTTCATATCGCCCAAGCTGTCATCGGTAATCAGCTCGATTTTGCCGACGTCGTGCAGCAGCGCCCCGATCGCCAGCTCCTTGAGCTGCAGTTGATTGAGGCCTTGATTGATCCCCATCAGAACGGACATCATGCACACATTCAGCGCGTGAACGTACATGGCGTTGTCCTTCGTGCGAATGTCCGTCAGCTGGACGAGCACTTCTTTGTTGCTCATCACATCGCTCAGCAGATGATCGATTGTGACGCTGACCGTCTTCGTTGAAAAATCCTTCCCCGAGCGAATCGAGGCCATCGTCTCGCCCATCTGCTGCATGACGGCTCGTTTCGTCTCCTCGGAGACGACGTCCTCGATCACGACGTCCGCAAGCGACGGGTCTTTAATATACAGCATGGTAACGCCGATTCGTCTAAGCGTATTAATCATATATACCGTAAGCTGAACGCCTTCCGAAAGCAGGATCGCTCCGTTGCTGGAAAAGATCGTTTTCCCCAGATATTGTCCAGGTTCCACCGATTCGATATTGACGTACTTCATGGCAACCACTCCATCCGGTATGCTGCGGGGAGTCGTTCCCCATATAGACAGCATTCGACACAAGTGCTCGCCTTCCTGCCAAACGCCTCTCTTTCGGAGAACTTTTACACGCTGCGCCGTAGCGCTTTCTCAAGCGCCTCGCGCACAACCGTCTCCGTCTCGCGTTCCAATGCCGATTCCAAGGCTTCCTGCGCCTCGTCGCCCCCGATACGCCCGAGCGCCCATGCTGCCGTTTCCCTCAGCTCCGGCCGCGGGTCCTCCTGCAGGAGCCGCTTCAGCCTCGGCACGGCCGAGCGGTCCTTAAAGTTGCCGAGAGCGATAACCGCATTGCGCTGGATCGGCTTCTTGCCGCGCCAGGAAGAGGCGCTTCGCCCGTACCGTTCCTTAAATTCGCGGTTGCCCATATCGAGCAGCGGCAGCAGCAGCGGCTTAACGAGGTCGTTGTCCGGCTGCAGCTCCGGCTGGTGTGTCCAGTGCTTGCCCTTGTTATGCGGGCAGACAATCTGGCACGTGTCGCAGCCGTACAGCCGGTTGCCGATCTTCACCTTCATTTCGTCGTCCACGACGCCCTTCGTCTGCGTCACGAAGGATACGCAGCGGCTCGCATTCAGCTGCCCCGGCCCGACGAGCGCTCCCGTCGGACAAGCATCGATACAAAGCGTACAGTCGCCGCACATCTCCGTCACCGGCGTATCCGGCGGAAACGGAATATTCGTAATCATCTCGCCCAAATACACCCAGGAGCCCCACTCCGGCGTAATGACCGCGCAGTTTTTCCCGCTCCAGCCGATGCCGGCGCGCTCCGCAACGGCGCGGTCGACGAGCTCGCCCGTATCGACCATGCTGCGCATGAGAGCGCCGTCCACCCGCTCCGCAATGAATGCTTCGAGCAGCTCCAGACGCCGCCTGAGCACATGGTGATAATCCTCGCCCCAGGCAGAACGCGATATAAGGCCGCGGTAAGCGCCCGGCTCGGACCGAGGCGGATTCGTCAGCTTCGACGGGTAGGCGATGGCGATGGACAAGATCGACCGCGGCTGCTCATGCAGCAGCTCCGGGTGCGTCCGCTTCTCGATATCCGGCTCTTCGAAACCCGACTCGAAGCCGCGTTCCCGGTGCCGGTACAGCCGCTCCTTCAGCTCGAGGAAAGGATCCGCCGCCGCGTAGCCGATCTTGTCGATGCCGAGCCCCGGCGCCGCTTCGGCGATGTCCCGCTTGAGACGCTCCCAGTCTGCGGCAGTCGCGGCTTCCAGCTTGATTTTGCTCATCATAGGTCCTTACAGCCATCCCTTCTTCGCGAAAGGCCACAGTATGAACTCCGCCCGCCCCTGTACGAGCTTCAGCGGAACCGTTCCGAACGAACGGCTGTCCTGGCTGGCGTACCGGTGCCGGTTATCGCCCATAACGAATACGTGCCCCGGCTCGACCACCGTTGGCCCGTAGTCGCCGTCTTCCGCGGTAACGTCGATATACGGCTCGCTTTTTTCGATTCCGTTAATATAAAGCTTTGCCCCGCGAATTTCCACCTTATCCCCGGCAACGCCAATAACCCGTTTGACGAGGTACGGATGTTCGCTGCCCATTCCGCCCCCCGCCTGTTCGGGTTCCTTCAAAATAACGATATCGCCCGGCTGAGGAGACCCGAGCCAAGCGATCGTCTTATTGACGAACAGCCACTCCCCCTCTTCAAGTGTCGGCCTCATCGACTGGCCGCGCACCGTGGAAAAGTTGAACCCGAACTCATGGATGAGCAGAACGAGGATCAGCGCAACGACGGTCGCCTTCATCCAATCCCACACTTCCGCCAGAAAGCCGCGTCCATCGGAGTCGTCGATCGAACCGCCGCGCCGCCGGCCGCCCCCCTCCTCATTCACGGAAGTTCACCGCCGTCCTGCTGCGCCTTCCAGCGCTCGTAGCATTCGAGCACCCAGCTGTCGTTGAACGGAGCGGCGCCCTCGCCAATACGCTGCAGCACGGCTTCCAATCCCCGCTGCACCTTAAGATGTACCGCTTCCGAATAATGATAATGGATCCGGTGCCGCTCATACTCCTCTTCGTCGACAACCTGTACATCCCCGTTCGGGAGCAGGATCACGTCGAGATCGTAATCGATATACGTAAGCACATTGCCCGTGACATAAGGCGGCGATGCGACATTGCAATAATAGCGGACGCCGTTCTCCTCCAGCAGGGCGACGACATTGTGCCATACGCCCGGGATGAAGAAGGAGATGCCGGGTATACGGCTCACCCATTCTTTGCCGTCCGCTTCCTGGATCTTCGTCTGCGAATTAATGAACACCATAATGGATTCCTTCTTATGCTCTGGAAGCAGCAGGTGTTCCGGAACGAGCCAATTCTGCAGCCATTTCCGGTGCAGGTGGCCGTCATGCTTGAAGCTCTTAATTACATATGGCGTATAAGGATGGTGCATCAGCGTCAAGCCCCTCGTGCCGATTGGTGGTCCGGATGATTAGTTCTTTCTAATAGAAAAGCATATCTGCAGCCCTTTTGCAACGGGCGGCGAGATATGCTTCAATGGAACGGCTGCAATTAACCGCTAATCTTCTTTAAAATGGCGAGCCGATGCGGTGTACGCGAGAAGTCCGACGCTCTGTAGCCTGCGGATTCGTAAACGGGCAGCACCACTTCGTTGTGGATATCGACCGTAATCATGATCTTATTCACCCGGCGGATCAAGAAGCGCTGCTTGAGTGCGGCGATAAGGCTCTTGCCGATTCCTTTGCGCTGATGGCCGTTTGCTACCGCTACTCGGTAGAAGTAGCCGGTGTTGTTGTCGATCGTCCCCATAACCATGCCTACGATCTCATCGTCCTGCTCCGCGACGAGGACCAGATCGCTGTCCCAGCCGATTTGTCGGGCGATTGCCTGCATCGTATCCTCATAACATTCTTCCGTCAACACATCTTCCAGAAGACCGGACAGCGGCTGATAATCAGCCAATTGAAAGGAACGTACAATCATCGTTTTCTCCCCTACGCGCATATATGCGAAATAACATCATGCCGGCACATCGACGCGAAATATAACAACAGATATGCATTATTTCGCACTAAAATTAAATACGACATCGAAAGGCGAATTCCTGCTGAATTTAGGCATTTTACGCGAAAAATTTAATAATTTCTTAAAATAATTGGTGTAAACGCTTTATTTAAAGCGTTTACATTCAATATTCTCTCATTTCCTCCATTTCCCTCACATTTCCCGATGCGAATAACATATGGCTTGCGTCTTGAATGGAGAATGTTGCCTGCGGGAATAGTAAGTCGGTCAGGCGGGAAGATCGATTTTGCCGGAAGGGAGGTAGTCGAACGATGTCAACCGGTATGAATACGGATGCGAAACGGCGAAATTTGCATGACTTGGCTGCAATGAACACATCGGATTGGAGTGCCGACGAGCTCCGTTATCATCACCACACGATGAGCGAGCTGTCGCCTTGGCTCAATGCCCAAGGAACCCATATTCACGCTCAAATCATTCAAGAGATCGAGCGCCGTGGCGGAGTTTGAGGTTCTTTTTTGCCGCGGCGACTTAGTAAACATAAATGTTGATTTATTATTGTAAATCGGTCATAATGAAAAAGGTTGAATACATAATTTTAGGAGGTTTTTGTCCATGGCACATCAACTGCCGCCACTGCCTTACGCGAACAACGCGCTCGAGCCTCACATCGATGAAACTACGATGATGATTCACCACGATCGTCACCACAACGCATATGTTACGAACCTCAACGCTGCTCTTGACAAGCATCCTGAGCTGCACGACAAGTCCCTGGAAGCTCTGATCGGCGACCTGAACTCCGTACCGGAAGACATCCGCACGGCAGTCCGCAACAACGGCGGCGGCCATGCGAACCACTCCCTCTTCTGGGAAACGATCGCTCCGAACGCTGGCGGCGCACCGACTGGCGCTCTTGCAGCAGCTATCGACAGCGAGCTGGGCGGCTTTGACAAGTTCAAAGAAGCTTTCGCAGCAGCTGCGACGACTCGCTTCGGCTCCGGCTGGGCTTTCCTGGCTGTTAGCAAGGAAGGCAAGCTGAAGGTATATTCCCTGCCAAACCAAGACAGCCCGATCATGGAAGGCGAAACGCCGATCCTGGGCATCGACGTATGGGAGCACGCTTACTACCTGAAGTATCAAAACAAGCGCCCTGACTACATCCAAGCGTTCTTCAACGTGATCAACTGGGCTGAAGTCGGCAAGCGTTACGAAGCTGCTGTAAAGTAAGCTGATTATTTGGAAAATCCCCTGAATCGGGCCGTAATGCGGCATGATTCAGGGGATTTTTGGTTTTTGGGTATACAGCGTCATACGGCGCGCGTGGGTTGGGGCGTTGGGGGGCGGCTGGCCTTGGCGGGACTGCAACAACGCCCTCTTGGGCCTTGTTGCGGGGCGGCAGGCCTTGGAGGGACTGCAACAACGCCCTTTCGGGCCTTGTTGCAGGGCGGCTGGCCTTGGAGCACTGCAACAACGCCCCTTTTGGGCCTTGTTGCGGGGCGGCTGGCCTTGGCGGCCCTGCAACAACGCCCTTTCGGGCCTTGTTGCAGGGCGGCTGGCCTTGGCGGGACTGCAACAACGCCCTTTCGGGCCTTGTTGCTGGACGGCGGCCTTGGCGGCACTGCAACAACGCCCTTTCGGGCCTTGTTGCGGGACGGCGGCCTTGGCGGCACTGCAACAACGCCCTTTTGGGCCTTGTTGCGGGGCGGCGGCCTTGGCGGCACTGCATCAACGCCCTTTCGGGCCTTGTTGCGGGGCGGCTGGCCTTGGCGGGACTGCAACAACGCCCTTTTGGGCCTTGTTGCGGGGCGGCTGGCCTTGGCGGGACTGCAACAACGCCCTTTCGGGCCTTGTTGCGGGGCGGTGGGCCTTGGAGGGACTGCAACAACGCCCCTTTGGGCCTTGTTGCGGAGTGGCTGGCCTTGGGGGACTGCAACAACGCCCTCTTGGGCCTTGTTGCGGGGCGGCTGGCCTTGGCGGCACTGCAGCAACGCCCTTTTGGCCTTGTTGCGGGCGGCGGCCTTGGCGGGACTGCAACAACGCCCTTTCGGGCCTTGTTGCTGGACGGCAGGCCTTGGAGCACTGCAACAA
>NZ_JBHLWN010000100.1:0-72085 GCF_042432825.1 Paenibacillus chartarius
TAAAATTTTTCAATAATTAAGGTTTCGTCTGTTCTGTGAGGTTTCTTGCAACGCTAGTGCTTGGAAAGCCTCTATGAACCGGCGTGAACGATCGATGTAGCCCAGCTCTGTCGGATCGAGGTGGTCGGATAGCAGCACGGCATGACCGAGCTGGTCTTCCAGCCACATGTCGAGCAGCCGGTACAGCGACAGCTTCTGATAATCGCGCCCTTGACCGTAACTATGCAAAATCCGCAAATATTCCTCGTTCTCCCCCAACGTTCCGTTGAAGTAGGCCGGCGTAAGCTGAATCGTGACCGTATTCTCAATGCGGTTCTTTTGCAGCTCGCCTTCAAACAGGTAGTAAGCGTACGCTACCGACCGTGCCTCTTGAGCGAACTGTACCAGCCCCGGATCGTTGACGGGAAGCGTCCGGTCCAAGCTGAACAGCCTTCTTCTAAGGGCTTTGAACGCAGTACGGAACTGCTCCGCCTGCTGTGCACGCGTGGTCTCTTCCCCTCCTAAGTGGTCAAGAACGAATTGAGCGTGGTCCTCCAAGATCCCGATCCAAAACAAATGCTCCTCCCAAGGCGTAAGCACCGTAATCCTCAACTCCATCAGCTCCTGTCTATTCCCCTTGTTACAGTGTATTCGGCTGACAAGGCGTCTCATGACAACGAATGCCGCTTGTTATGTCGAAGAGAAGGACAAGCTGTGGAATTTCCCGGGAAATGTCGAAGGACGAACGATTGGAGACGAAAAACGTGATACATGAGGCTAAAATATAGGGGATGATATCGTGTGTGTCCACAAGCGCCCGGTGAAAGAGCCGCCATTATTATGACGTCGTTGTGCCTGAAGGACGATCGAAGCGAAGGCAGCCCAGGCGGTGTAGGCGGTGTAGCGGATATCGCAGCAAGTGCACGCGTTGTTTCGGCCGGTAAAAGACCGCCGGCTAAGGGACCATCACCGTCACCTTATCGCCGGCGCGCAGCTGTCCCGGCAGCTCGATCGAAGCGACGATTCCGCGCTTCCGCCAAGCGGCCTTAACGAAGCGCTGCGTAAGCGACGGATCGCCGACGGCTTCAGCAATCACACGGCCGGGGCCGGTGCAAGGCTCGTTCTCGCCTTCGTTAATAATGCCCGCGCCGCTTTCGAACAGCAGCCGGGCTCCCGGCGGCAGCTGTGTCAGCTCCGGATAGCCGCGCAGCAGCACGTTGGCTCCAAGCCATTCCGGTCGTATTTCCGCGATCCCCAGCGCAGCTGCGACCTGTGCGCATTCCTCGACGGACAGCAGGCTGAGCTGCCGCCGGTTGGCAATCATCGTGCCGCGCTTGTAAAATTTTTGCCGAACATCGGCCGGGCGCAGCAAACCGTAATGACGGTCGCCGGGGATGCCGCCGAGATCGACCTCCAGCCCGTCCACTTTCGAGGTGACGAACGATTGTACATGCTCCGTGCGGAGTACCGCTTCGACAACAGCTTCAAATTTGCGCATCAACGTTCAGTCCTTCATTGGATTCGACATGCAGGTGCGATAATATGTATAGTATAGCCTAGACATGCAGGAGAAGGAAGGAGCTGCCTTGAGATGGCCGAAACCGGCAACGAGCACAACGAACGGCAGGAACAAGAGCAAACGCTGTATGAACAGTTGGGAGGAGAGGAGACGGTAGACCGGCTCGTCAAAGCATTTTATGAGAGAGTGTACCGGACGCCGGAGCTGATCCCGCTGTTTCAAACGGATATGCAGGAGGTTATGGAGAAGCAGAGGCTGTTTCTGACACAATTTTTGGGCGGACCGGCGCACTATTCCATGCAATACGGCCCGCCCCGGCTCAGGATGCGGCACTTGCCTTTCGAAATCACGCCGGCACGCGCGCAGGCTTGGCTGCGCTGTATGCGCGAGGCGATGGATGAGATCGGTCTGGAGGGACCGCTGCGCGATTGGTTTTACATGCGGCTTACCCAAGTAGCCGAATTCATGGTGAATACGGCGGAGGGCCCAACAACCTCCGCTGAATAAGCATTAGCCGTTGCCGGCTGCGGCGGCGGCTTCTTTATTTTGCTTATGGGCCTTGGCGTCGACGACCTTATTGCTTCCGGCTGCGCCGAGCTCGGCCACGTTGCTCGGCTTCATGGCGCTCATGCCCTGGAACAGCCCGCCTTCCATAATGACGATCGATTTTACATCGATGTTGCCGATCAGCTGGCCGCTCGACAGTACGGTGAGCTTGCCTTTGCAGGTTACGTTGCCGCGGACTTTGCCGGCGATCGTCACGTCGCGTGCGATGATGGACGCGTTCAGGTCGGCATTCTCTCCGACAGTCACGTCGCCGCCGCATTCCACCTCGCCCTCGAGATGTCCCTCGATGCGGATGCTTGCTTCGGATACGATTTTGCCCTCACAGAGCGTACCTTCACCGATAATCGTGTCGGTTGCAGTGTGATCCAGTCGTCTTTTTGAGCCTATCATGGTTCCGCATTCTCCTTTCGAGTGGCGACCAGGTAAGGTCGAGGATCGACGGGGCTGCCGTTCTTATGTACCTCATAATGGAGGTGGGTGCCTGTGCTGCGTCCGGTTGAGCCCATGAATCCGACTTGCTGGCCTTTCTTGACGAGCTGACCCGATTTCACCGACAGCTTGGTCATATGCATATACTCGGTGGCGAGGCCTCGTCCGTGATTGATGATCACATAGTTGCCCTTCTGCCCGTCGTAGCCGGCTACGGCCACTGTGCCTTCGGCTGCAGCGTAGACCGGGTCATTCGTGTTTCCGGCAAAATCAATCCCCGAGTGCATCGCCGGACGCTCCGAAAAAGGATCGAGGCGGATGCCGAACCCCGACGTCACCGTCCGCGACCGCGTCGGCCACAAGGTCGGCGTTATGTCGCGAATGTGCTGCGCTTCGGCGAGCTTGGCCTCCGACTCGGCAAGGCTGGCCATGAGGCCGTTCATATCGTTAATCATTGAAGTTAAGCTCATCTTGGTCGTCACAATCGTCTGCGCGACATCAGCCGCCGTCGGCGTCAGCTCGGTGCCCCCCACCGGCTGGGGCTGTTCGGGCTTGTTCGCCGCGGAGGCGGTCGCACCGTCGGTCATTACGGCAAGCACCTGTTTGAGCTGTTTGATCTCTTCTACTTTGGCCTTGAACTGTTCAGCCTGCTGAGTTAAATCGATGAGACTCGCTTGCAGGTGAACGAGCTCCGCATCCTTGCTCTCAATCGTATGCTGCAGTTGCTGCTCAGTACCTTCGAACTGCTTTTGCATCTGGGCTTGGGTCGTCTCATAGCGGTCGTGCAGCAGCACGAACGCCAGCGTCCCGCCGGCCGCGATCGTCACGAGCACCGTCGGCACTGCAAAGAGACTGATCTCCGGCAGCTTGAGTCTTACGATTCTTCGATTGGCGCCGGCGATGAGCATCAAGGTCAGCTTCTTCCTCCACCAACGTTGCTTCATAAGAGCTCCCTTCTGCGATTCGATAGGTCCCTCCTAGTGTTCGATTGTATTCGAGCAGCAGCGTGAACATGCCTATTTTGTTGACGTGCCTCATACCCCGCCGCCTGGTATTGGTTCCTCCGCCGCATCGCCTTTCCGCCAGGACTGCCAGTACCTCAACCGCCGCCGCCCCCCGCGCCGGCACCCCCAGCACCACCGCCACCAGCGCCGCCAGCGCCGTCCGCACCGCCTCCTGTCCCGCCGCCCGGCGGTCCGCCGCCATTCCGGCTCCCGTCCGAACCGCTGCCGGTCTGCTCGCCGCTGAACAGCGTCTCGGTGAGCGCCTTGATTTTCTCGATAAATTTGCCGTAGCCGAACCCGCTCAAGAACGCCACGCTGATGCGAGCCAGCGGCGAATCGCCGAGCTGCAGCAGCAGAATGCCGCTTTGGAACAGCAGCACCGTCATGATCGCACAGCCGAAGCAGAGCAGGGGACGCATCGTATACCAATACACGAAACGCATCGTCAGGTCATAGTAAAATTGATGAAACGTACGAAGTCCGTACAAGCTGCCGCCGATTGCGCCGGCCAGCCCGTAGTACAAATAGTCGCGCAGCAGATCCGTATGGATGCCCAGCACGACACCGCTCAGACTGCCGCTGCGCAGCGCCGCGATCGCCCAGAAGCTGCCGAGGAACCAGAGAAGCAGATAGCCGAAAATCGCTCCGCGCCACAACCCCTGAATGCGCTTCTCCATAACAAAAAACACCGCCTTCATCAGGATGCTATCATCCTATGAGGCGATGTCTCCGGCTATGTCCTATTGCAAGTACTGCATAATCGCTTGCGAGCAATCAACCGGATTGCTCATGAAGCGGTGCTGAATCGAACGGCGGCGGCGGGCCAGCTCCGGATAGTTCGTGAGCAGTACTTCCATCCACTGATCGATCGTATCGAGCGACGTAATTTCCTGGCCGATTCCCTGCTCGGTGAAATACTGGCAATTTTCTTCCTCTTGCCCCGGAATCGGGTTGTAGAACAGCATCGGGAGCCCCTTTGCCATGCCCTCCGTACACGTAATGCCGCCCGGCTTCGTGATCAACAGATCGGACACATCCATCAGCTTGTCGATCTCCTGCGTGAATCCGAGCACATGCACGTTCGGATGACGGAACGCCGGTCCTTCAAGCAGCCGCTGGCGGGCCTTCTCGTTGCTGCCGCAGACGATGATCAGCTGCACGTGCTCCCGCCACTCGGCCAGCCTGCCGAGCAGATCGTCGTTCTTGAGCATGCCCCAGCCGCCGCCCATCATCAGCACGGTCGGCATCGCCCGGAGGCCATACTGCTCGCGAATCTCATCCTTGCTGTATTGGCGCAGGAAGCCGGGGTGAACCGGGATGCCCGTAACCTCGATGCGCTGCAAAGGCACGCCCTTCTGGATCAGCTGCTCTTTCACTTCATTCGTTGAGACGAAATATTTATCGACCTGTCCGTCAATCCAAGCGCCGTGTCCGTCGTAATCGGTGATCACGGTGAATAACGGCATCTCCAGGCCGGCGCGCTTCAAGCGGGAAACGATAACGGCCGGAAACGGGTGCGTGCATACGATCAAATCGGGACGAAACCGCTCGATAATTTCCTGCGTTTGCGAGTAGAACAACCGGTGCAGCGCCAGCTTGGCGAATCGATTGAGCGACTTCTGCCGCTGCGAACGATACAGCATGCCCCACAGCTTCGGCTGAGAAGTAACCGTCTTCTTATACGCCGTGAAAATCCAGGAAGAAACCATCGGATGCTGAAAGGCACCGAGTTCCATAACGCGAGTTTGAATTTCTGATGAGTTCTGCTTCAGGAGCATCGCGAGCGCATGTGCCGCGCGGGTGTGACCGGCTCCGAAGCCTTCGGACAAGAGCAAAATCCTTTTTTTGCGCATGACCCTCACCTTTCTTCCACGGGGAACCATATTCCCTCTCGTTACGGATGTATACGAGGCTGCGAGGCTTGAAGTTTCTTTCTCTCCGCAGCATAACATTTGCGGCACACCGGCACGTAACTGTCGTTGCCTCCGACCATGATCTGCTCGCCTTCGAATACGGGAATGCCGTCCTTGCAGCGCATATTCATGATCGCCTTCTTGTCGCAGTACCAGCAAACCGTCTTGATTTCTTCTATTGTATCAGCTAGTGCCAATAAGTGGTAGCTCCCCTCGAACAGCTGTCCGAGGAAATCCGCCCGCAGCCCGTAGGCCATGACCGGAATGTTCAGCGAGTCGACAATATCGACCAGCTGCTTGATTTGCTTCTCGCCGAGGAACTGCGCCTCATCCACGAGGATGGCATTCGGGCGCTCGCTCTGCGCGATAGCGAACATATCCATATCATCGTCGACAACAGCCGCTTCCTTCTGCATGCCGATTCGTGAAGCCACTTTGCCGATGCCGTACCTGTCGTCCACCACGGAGGTGAACAGGAGCACCTTCTTGCCTTGTTCTTCATAATTGTGTGCGACGCGCAGCACTTCGATCGATTTGCCGCTGTTCATCGTCCCGTAGCGAAAATATAACTTAGCCAACGTGTCCGTCCCTTCCTGCGATCAAAGATGTGTACGTTCATGAGGAACCATAGTAAATATAGCATGATTCGTCAGCTGCCGTAACTTAAACTTTTGTGAATCATATGCAGGAAAAGTTAAGAATTAGGCGAAATCGCAGGGAAAACATGGTTGCCCCTCGAATCTATGATTATGGCCCGGAGCGGCTATTATACCTACTAATTTTAGGAGGGATTCGGGCTTGTGCGGGTGCTGTATCATTTTAGCGAAAACCCCGGCATCGAAGTGTTCCACCCCAGGCAGAAGAGCAACCGGACCGATATGCCGACCGTCGTTTGGGCGATCGACGCGGAGCATGAAGTCAGCTATCTCTGTCCGCGCGACTGTCCCCGTATCGTCTGTTATCGCGAGCCGGATATGGCCGCAGCCGACAAGGCGCTGTTCTTCGGCGCGACGGAAGCCGACGTGGTCATGACATTGGAAAGCCGCTGGCTTCCACGGCTGCTGTCCGTGAAGCTCTTCCGGTATAGTTTACCATATGAAGGGTTCGAATTATTCGACGCGGCAGCAGGTTATTATGTTGCAGCCCAACCGGTTGTGCCGATTGAAGTTGCGGCAATGGACAACCTGCCGGGACGGATTGCGGCGAAGGGGGCCGAGCTGCGTTTGGCGCCGAGCCTTCAGCCGCTGCGGGACGCGCTGCTGCGGTCGTCGTACCGTCGTTTTGGGATTCACCGGTTTGAATTCGCACGGTAGCCGGATGGGCCGTGGACACAGTAACGATGTAAAACATCGTTAAGTCGCATAGCTGTAGCAGCTTCCGAAGTTTTAACGATGTAAAACATCGATAAGTCGCCTAGCCCCCCGGCAGCCATCGATTAACAACATTGAAGCATAGTTTACCCAATATCCAAAAATTATGTAATTTCTGCTATCGGTGTCCTCCCCGCCTATACGAGCTAGGTCATCGATATCCATACTTTAGAGATGGTAAGGCGTAAAGGGAGGATCCCATGAATATCGAACTGATTGAACTGCAAGGCAGCGAAGGCGAGGACGTATACGAGATGATCGTGGAGATGGGCGCGGGCCAGAACGGGTTCGTGAACAGCCTCCTGTCGGATACAATGGACGGGTTTCACGCGCTAATCAAGCATAATGTTCAGGCCGCACAAGGCATAGGGCTGGCAGAAGGGCGTGTGCCGCAGACGGTGTACGTTCTCTATACGGACGGAAAGCCTGTCGGCTACGGTAAGCTGCGCCACTGCTTGAACGAAAAGCTGAGACAGCATGGCGGCCATATCGGCTATGTCATTCGGCCGACCGCGAGAGGCCAAGGCTACGGCGCCATCATTCTGCGCGAGCTGCTGCGGCAGGCTGCCGCAAAGAACATTCCCGAGGTGCTGCTCACATGCGATGAAAGCAATACGGCATCGCGCCGGATCATCGAGGGCCACCTTGGACGCTTGACCGGCTTGCATGAAGGCGTTTGTCAATATTGGATAACGCTCAGGGATACGGAGGAACAAGAATGATGGAGGAGGCCGACCTGCAGACGAAGCGGCCCGGCCCCCATCCACCAGAGGATGGCTGCTGCTCTAAATCATCGTCACCGGCTTATTCGCGGCTCATTCCGCCCGCCGGCCGGAAGGGATTAACCTCACTTATGTAGAATTTGACTATAAAGAGTTTGCTTGGACGGTGGCGAATGAAAGCTAACTTCAATTACTTGGATGCCCGAGAGATTCTGGAGCAAATCAGCGACGCTTACTACTTGCTGGATCAAGACTGGAATTTTGTCTATTTAAACCAACATGCGGCGAAGCTGATTTGCTGCGGCGAGGACGATCTGCTCGGAAAGCGGATTTGGACGGAGTTCCCTGACGCTGTGAGCCGCGCGATGTACAGCCATTTCCACAGAGCGGTTCGTGAGCAGGAGGTCATCGAATTCGAGGACTATTATGCTGCTCCGCTAGACAGCTGGTATTCGTTCCGCGCGATTCCTGCAGGGACGGGGCTTGCGGTTTATTTTCGCAATATTACGCAGCAGAAGAAGTCGGCCCGGCGGCAGGAGCAGCATTACGAATCGTTGTTTCGGCAAAATCCCGACGCGGTGTTCTCTCTGGACCTGAAAGGCAACTTTCTCAGCTTGAATCCGGCAACCGAGCAGCTGACGGGTTACAGCGAAGAGGAGCTGCTCAGCATGTCTTTTCTTCCGATTATGCATGAGAGCAGCCGGGAATTTACCTTTTCGCATTTCCTTCAAGCGGCCGGGGGCAGCCCGCAAATTTACGAGAATCGGATCGTCCCTAAGAACGGCACGATTATTCCTTGCCGCGTCACGAACATCCCGATCGTCGTAGACGGCATGATTGTCGGCGTTTACGGGATCGCGAAAGATATTAGCGAGCGGAAGCGGGCGGAGGACCAAGCGCTCGAGAGCCGGCTCAGACTGGAGTCGATTATCCGGAATAACCCGGATGCCATATACTCCGTGGATGTCGGCAAGCAAATCTTCGAGTGCAACTTGTCCGGCGAGCGGCTGCTCGGGTTTGCGAAGGAGGAGCTGCTGGGCATCGCCTTTACCGATTTGGTGGAGCCCGGAGACTGCGATAAGCTGGCGGAGCTGATGGAAATCGCGCTCGGAGGACTGGTCGCTGACTCCAGGGAGCTCCATTTTGTCAGGAAAGACGGCCATATGCTCCTCGCGCAATGCTCGGTTGTTCCGATTGTCATTCATCAGGAAGTAGCCGGTACGTATTTCATACTCAGGGATGTCACGGAGCAACGGGAGACGGAGCTGCTTCTCCGGAGGGCGGAGAAGCTGAATATCGCCGGCCAGATGGCCGCAGCGGTGGCGCATGAAATCCGCAATCCGCTCACCGCGCTGAAGGGATTCATCAAGCTGCTCGAGGCATGGAACGAGAATTCCTCGCGGGGGTACATTTTCTCGGTGCTGAGGGAAGAGATGGAGCGCATCGAGTCCATCACCAACGAGCTGCTCGTGCTCGCCAAGCCGCAATCCGCCTCTTACGTCAAGCTCGATTTGATTACCATTTTGGAGTCGGTCGTTACGCTGATCGGCACCCAAGCCAATATGCAGAACGTGCAGATCGTAACCCGTTATGCGGATGCGCCGCATGTGCTCGGAGAAGGCAACCAGTTAAAGCAAGTGTTCGTGAATATCTTGAAAAATGCCGTTGAAGTCATGCCGGAAAGCGGGGAGGTTACGATCAGCGTAGGGACGTTCGGCGAGGAAGTGCGCATTCAATTCATCGACCAGGGGAGCGGGATTACGGAGGAGCAGATCGCAAGGCTGGGAGAGCCGTTTTACTCCACGAAGGAGAAAGGGACGGGACTCGGGTTGATGGTGTCCAAAAAAATCATCGAATCGCACCGCGGCCGGCTGGAAGTGTCGAGCGAGATCGGCAAAGGGACGACGGTTAGCATCTATTTGCCGCTTGAGGCAGGGAAGGAGAATAAAGGGCGATGAATGTCTTGCGTAACGTAGTTAAACTTGCGGGTTGGCTTGCCGTAGCAATCGCAGTATTCACGGCTTTGCAGGTTGGCGGCGGGATGCTGTTAACCTGGTACTACGTGCCCGACATCGTAAACGAGTATTCGTCGGTACATGTGCTGGAGCATAAAGTGGGTGTATCTGAAGCATGGTGGATGCAGCCCTTGCATATTGCGGTCAGTTTGGCGATTACGCTAGGTCTGCGCTGGCTCGTCGGACTGCGAAGGAGATAGATGGCTGTAATGGTGCGGGTCCCGCTGCTTGCCGGATTTATCGGGCTGGTTGTTGTGCTTCAAACGGCTCCTCTATACATCGGATTGGTGCTCGGTGCGGTGTTGATCGTATACGGTGCTGTGCAAGGCCGTAGCGGAGCTGCGCTTGGCGCGGCCGCTGAAGCTTATGCGATAGGATATGGGATGACCGGCTTTCTCCAAGGCGGGCTGCGTTCGTTCGCTCCTGCAGCGGAAGAGATGATGATCGTGTTGTCCAGATTGAGCTTGGCCGGATATTTGATTCCGCTTCTGGCGATCGCCCTATGGCTCCCGGCCCGAACTCATTATTTTCGAATCGGCAGCTTCCGCAATGATATCTGCACCCCGTTCATCTGGCGGGGGATCCGCGATCCCATCTGGAGATTTCTGCTGATCGGGACGATGGTGATCGGTGCTTGCTGCCTATTTTTGGCCGATTTCGGCGGGCCGCAGGTGCTCCAGCTAGTGCAGTACGGGCTTCTGTTCGCCGTAATCAACAGTGTGCTGGAAGAGGTGCTGTGGCGGGGGCTGATTTTGCCGCGCATGGTGGATTATGCCGGAGAGGCTGCCGGACTGCTCGCGACGAGCGCAGCGTTCGGGCTGTACCATTACTCGCTTGGTTTTCCGTGGATCGTTTGCTTCTGTTTCGGGCTAGGCGGCATCTTCATGGGCGGCGTAACGATCCGCTCCAAGGGACTGGCTCCGGCGATCGTGCTGCATGTCGTCATGAATATCGCTTTCGTGCTGAACGGGCTTATTTTTCCGTAGAAGGAGAGGAAGTTCATGTCGGATACAGTAACCACCCAAGAGGAGCTGCTGGATTTGCTGGATGCGTTGTTTCGCAAGCCGGCTCCTTGGTGGGACAAGTTTTACCAGGATCGGACGAAGGACATTCCCTTCTTCATCGATGCGCCGGATGAAAATCTCGTCGCCTATTTTGAAGAAGGCTGGCTCGCACCGGGGAAAGCGCTGGAACTGGGCTGCGGTCCGGGGCGGAATGCGATCTATATGGCCGGGCAGGGCTGCAGCGTTGACGCGATCGACCTCTCCGCGGAAGCGATCCGCTGGGCCGAGGAGAGAGCGGCGGACAGCGGGCTGCCGGTATCGTTTCGATGCGGCGACGTGTTCGAGGTGGAGCTGGAGGACGGTGCGTATGACCTTGCGTACGATTCGGGGCTGCTGCATCATCTGCTGCCGCATCGCCGGATGCAGTACGTAGAGCTGCTGGCCCGCAAGCTGAAGAGCGGAGGACGCCTCGGCTTAGTTTGCTTCGCTCCGGGCTTCGAAGATGCCGGCTGCCCGGGGGAACGGCCGGATGCGCAGGTGTACCGCGCATTAAGCATGCAGGGCGGGATGGCGTACAGCCGCGAAAGGCTGGAGCTGATCTTGTCGCGGCACTTCGAGCTGATCGACATCCGGCACATGCGCGACTGTACGGACAGCCGGGAGCTGTTCGGCAAGCCGTTCTTATGGTCCAGCTTGTGGGGGCGCAAATGACGACATTTTATTTGATGAGGCATGGGGAGCCGGATTGGGCGCTGAAGGATGCAAGAGGGCTGACGGGACCTATCCGCGACTACGTTCCGCTGACGGCGGACGGAATTGCGCAGGCCGAGCGGGCGGCGGAGGACCCCCGGCTGAAGCGCTGCGAGCTGATTTTGTCTTCCCCGTATACGCGCGCCCTGCAGACGGCCGCCGTCGTCAATCGGACGCTGGGGCTGCCTTTAATCGTGGAGTTTGATCTGCACGAATGGACGCCTGACAGCTATAAGGCCGAGTCCTACGAGGAGATCAAGCGGCTAAACGACGATTATCACAAGCATGGCGGCGTGCATCCTCCCGGCGAGAGCCGATTGTGGGAGACGAAGGCGAGCGTGCTGGGGCGGGTGATGAACGTGCTGCGCCGTTATTCGGACCGCTCCCACGTGCTGGTCGTCTGCCACGGGATGATCATTGCGCCTCTGCAGGAGTACGGGCCCGGGCAAGTTCCGCTTTGCAGCGTGCATGAATTTGTTGTGTGAGAACATGCGGACGCACCGAAACGGGAGCACGGACGCGCAGAGGAGCTCGAAATTGATATGGACATTTCCTATAAGTGGCCGAAAATATTGTCTATCATCGCGGAGTTCGATAAAGAGTTTGACGAGAGGTATCGGTACGAGAACCTGCTGGGCATGTCCATTGCCCAAATCCGCGGCCACTATTTTAATACCCCGCTGGACGTGATCCCGTTTGGATGGACCGGAGTAGACGGCATACATTTCGGCTTCTTGACGGACTTCGGCCTGGCACCGTCATTGGACGAGGCTTACATCGTCTATGTAAATCCGATGGATTTTGACGCTCCTGTCGATATTGCGGCGCGGAATCTCGCGGATTTTATCAGCATATGCAGTCAGGGTGTCGATCCATTCTTTATCGAAGCGATACGATATACGGGCAGCAAATCAAGCTATGAAGGTTATAAGCGCGAAAGAGCCGAATCGATCGTGGCAAGAAAAATGAAGCTGGAGCCGTACATAAGCAGATTGGCTGCGCATATAGAGCTCACCGTTATTTCGGATGAGTACGATTACCTTCAGGAAGTGAAGCGAGAGCGACACGAGGGAATTGTGCTGGAGACGATGGACGGGCTGGGCGTTCTGCGCAGCGGGGGCGAGACGGAATTCGGCGGAGAGCGCATGAAGCTGCCGGTGGCGAAGCACATGAAGCTGAATCCGGCTGAAATTCAGGAGTTTATGGCGAATGCCAACCTAACTTCCAAGCTTGCGCTTATTAGGGATTTGCAGTATTGCTGCATTTTGAAGGACGACGATCAAGTATGGAGAATGATCTACGATGAGCTTTCCCGGCTAGGGATGACCAACGAGGTTCAAGCCATGTTGAACGTGTGATCTTTGTTTGAGAGGAGGCGAACACCGATGCCATTCCTGAAACGCGTATCGCTTGACCGGCCGCGGTTGGATGCGGCAGAGGTATCCTTTCGACATACTTACCCGGGTGCGGCGATATGGCATTTTACCGATACGAGTGTACATCCGATTGCATATGAGGAAACGGAGCATTACGAGCTGACGCGGGATTATCTGAACAACCGGGAGCGGTATTACTGCATGCTGTTTACTGAGGAGGAAGGCCGATGAGCTTGCTTGCTCAGGGGCGGACTGCGGAAATCTACGCGCACGAGGAAACGGACAAAATCATCAAGCTGTTTCGGAGCGGCTTCCCCGAGGAGGCCATTCGGCAGGAGTTTGCGGTCAGTCAGCAAGTATGCGGGTTAGGCGTAGATGCGCCGCGGCTGTTTCACCGGGTACTAACCGACCAAAGACACGGTATCGTCTATGAACGAATCGAAGGAAGCACCATGCTCCGTCACCTTACGGGGAAGCCTTGGCTCGTTTGGAAGCTGTCCCGCACTATGGCAGAGCTGCATGCACGGCTGCACCGGATCGAGCTGTCCGACGCGAAGGGCTACGCCTGGAGACGTCTCGCGCAGGAGCTGGAGCATCAAATTGCGGCGGCGCCCCTTTTGGGCGAGGATGAGAAATCGGCCGTGATCGAGGCTTTGAAGCGGCTTCCCGACGGTCATAGGCTGTGCCATGGAGATTTTCACCCCGATAATGTTGTGCTGGGGAAGAAGAACTGGGTGATCGATTGGATGACGGGGACGAGGGGCAATCCCGCCGGAGACGCTGCCAGAACGCTCGTCCTGCTCCGCTGCGCCGTTTTGCCTGAAGAGATGCCTATAGTCAAAAAATGTATAGTCCAAGCGATGCGCCATTTGATTGCTAAGGTGTACTTTACACGATACTCCCAGCTGTCCGGACTATCGTCAAATCAGATCGAAGCATGGGTGCTGCCGGTTGCAGCGGCGCGATTGAACGAATGGATCCCGCAGGGAGAGAAGCTGAGACTGCTGGATGTCGTTCGGGAAAAGCTGGGAAAGCCGAAACGCGCATGAGGCGCAAACGAGGCGTAAACGAGCCGCAACCAAACAAGCCCTGCCCGCGTCAAATTGTAAAAACGTTAGAAGGGATGTGCGGCATGAACAAAGCGTTGATAGCATTGCTCGTCTATGCAGCCACGGCAGCCATTGTGTACGGAATAGGTGATATGTTTCATATGACCTACTTCCAGTTTCATACTGAGTTCGAGCTGGAGCGTGACAGACTGCATGTCGAGACGGGTTCCGTCCTCCCGATGCTGCTTGCTTTGCCTGTTTACTATATAACCTATTGGGCGCTAAGACGCCGTAGATCGGAGAGAACATAATCACCGTGAGAGAAATTAGCTACCGTATTCCCTTCCTGCTCGCCGCAGCATTGACCGCCATCGTTGTTGTCGCACAATTGGGCGTGTCGGAGCTGCTTCATAAGACGTACTACAATTTTTTGATATGGAATTTGTTCCTGGCTTGGCTGCCGTTCGTATTCGCCATTGCCGCCGACCAGCTGAACCGCAGGGCGGCAAAGCCCCATCCGGTGATCCTGACCTTGCTGGGCATCGCCTGGCTGCTGTTTTTCCCGAACGCGCCTTATATCGTAACGGATATGCTGCATTTGACCATACGGAAGACCAGCTATGTCCAAGGCAATCAAGTGTCGCTTTCGTATTGGAACGACCTTGTGTTGATTACGATGTATGCGTGGATCGCCCTGTTGGTGGGGGCCGTTTCAACGTATTTGATGCACACGATGATTCGTCGCTGGGCAAGCGCGTTAACCGGGTGGGCTTTCATCGCCGTCACTTCGGTCCTGAGCGGCTATGGCATTTTGCTGGGGAGAGTGTACCGCCTGAACAGCTGGGACGTGTTGTCGGACAGCGGGCTGCTGCTCAAGACGATTGAGGATACGATGAACGTGAAGGCTGCCTGGTTCAGCTTGATATTCGGGGGCTTGATCGCCGCCGTGTACTTGACATTCTATGTGCTGATCAACCTCAAAGGCAGGGAAACGGAAAGTCGTTAAGCTGTATCTGTTACTGCTGCTTGCGGATCGGAACCGACCCGTGGAAGCCGGCGTATATTGCGGCACAGCTTCCGCGGGTCGTCCAGCAGGTTAAGCTGAACCCGACGCTTATGCAGAGGACCTAGTGAACCTGCCTCTCGAACAAAACATCCCGCTGGTTCAATCGAGCAATGCTCAGCAGAAGGACGACATCGACCGCGTACAGAACAGCGCCCGCCGCCCACAGCACCCAGCCGCTTAAAAACAAGAGTCCTGTCGCTTGGCCGACCAGCAGCATGACGACCGGCAGCACGACGACACCGGCCAGCTGCTGCGCCTCCTGAAACCCCTTCGTCCGCGCGGATACGAGCACCGAGAACAAAATCGTCGCCATCGTGAACGCCGGCGTCAGCCACAGCAGCAGGACCAGCCAATTCCAGCTTGGGAATATCAATCGCCCGAAGGTGCCGAACGTCAGGCCATCCACGACCAGGCCGCACAGCACGAAGGAAACGAGCGTTACGGAGTAGGCCGGAACGAAGGAGGCGAGCACTTTGCCGAGGAACAAATCCTTCACCTGAATCGGCGCGAACAGCAAGCTCTCCAGCGTGCGGCGCTCCTTCTCCCCGACAAAGGAATGGACCGCCGTCATCATCGAATTGATGACCGGAATGAGCAGAAACAGCGGCCCCAGCATGTAATTGGCGATCATGTACAGCGCCCGGCTGCGCAGATCGTCCGCGCCGCCGATGTCCCCGATCGGCATATGCTTCAGCATGGTCTCCAGCTCCGCCAGCTTCGGCGAGCTCAAATCCATATTCAGAATCAGCAGGATCATGATGCCGGGCAGCACGACGCCGCACAGCAGAGGCAGCACGATATAGCCGATCCAGATTTTGCTCGAGCTGAGGATAGCCCGAATATCCTTCATGGCGATGGTCCACACGATGCTTCGATTCATTTCAGACGTCCCCCTCTCACGGCAAAATAAAGCGTCTCCAAATCCCGCCCGGCCGGTTCCGCAGCGGCGACCCAGGTGACGGCCAGCAGCTCCCGGAGCAGCTCCGACACGGCGCCCCGGTCCGGCAGTGTGAATTCGAGCTGCTCGGGACCGGTGCGGACCCAAGGCATCCCCGCAAAGGTGCCCTGCAGCGCGCCCATCACGGAAGTCTCCGTCATGTCTCCGGCTGTATCCGCCGACACGGCCAGGCCGGTCGTCACCCGCAGCTTCAGCTGCTTCAAATATTTGCGCTCCAGCTCCGTTTGCGTGCCCCGCTCGATAATGCGGCCCTGCTCCATAAACAAATAGCTGCGGCACAGCCCCTCCAGCTGATGCAGCACGTGCGAGCAGAGCAGAATCGTCGTCCCCCGCTCGGCATTGATTTTGCGCAGTACGCCGATCACTTGCCGGATCCCTTCGGGATCGAGACCGTTCGTCGGCTCGTCCAGAAACAGCAGCTCCGGCTCGTGCAGCATCGCCTTGGCCAGGGCGAGCCGTTTCTTCATGCCGGTGCTGAACGTGCCGACCGGCTTGTCTGCGTGCTCCGACAGCTCGAACAGGTCGAGCAGCTCGGCGATACGCTGCCGGTTCTTTACGCCGTACAGCCGCCCGAAGAACGCCAAATTTTGCACGGCGTCCATGTCGTGATACAATCCGGCGCCTTCCGTCACGATGCCGCTGATCCGCCTTACCCCGTCACCTTCCGTTTGCGGGTCGAGCCCCGCAACGCGGAGCGAGCCTTTGTCCGGTCGGATTACGCCGTTCAACAGCCGCACCGTCGTCGTCTTGCCCGAGCCGTTGGGGCCGAGCAGCCCGACGATGTCGCCCTGGGCGATGTCGAAGCTGAGCCCCTCCACGATCGTTTTACCGTCAAAGCTTTTCGATATATCGTTCATCTTAATGTAAGCTGTGTTCATCGTACCCGCCTTTCCGCCTTTCGCTTATGATCTGTGTTGTTAATACGCCGAACGTGCGCGATTCGTTCATATCGTTAATTTTTGCTGCATCTCCCCAAAGCTATAGGATAGCGTATAATAAGATCACTATGCCAATCGGCAAGCTAGACCGACAGCGGGGAGGCCGGGCCATGTTTTTCTATTCGTTCAGAAACCGTTTGATCGCGTTATTCGTGCTGCTGCTGGTCGTCGCCTTCGGCGCCATGGCTTACATGCTCTTCGACCAGTCGCGCGCCATTATTCGATCGTATATCGAATCGTCCGCTTTGGAGAAGATGGATGAATACGCTTCCTTCATCGACATGGCGACGACGCAAATTTACGACTTGTCATCGCTTGTGTTCAACAGCGACGCCGTGCAGACTTGGGATCATATCATGTCCGATCCGGCTGCGGGCGAAACGGACAAGGTGCTGGCCAACCTGGCGGTCAGCCAGTTCTTGACGAGAGCGACGAACAGCTATTCGAGCCTGTCCTCGGTTTCGCTGTACCGCAAAGAAGGCGTATGGGTGTCCTCCGACAATCAAGTCGTTGCCGACGGGACGTTCCGGCAGGACAGGTGGTTTACGGATTTGGTCGGGAAGGGCGAGCATTGGACTTCGGCCCATCGGGACAGGGTGGAGGCCAGCCGCTCCAAACCATATCAGGTCGTCAGCCTGGCGATGCCGATCGGTACGTTCGACCCGGTGACGTCCAAGGCGGTCATGAAGGTCAATGTCAGCGCGGAATTTTTGCTGGAGCCTCTGAACCGCATTCATCTTGGGGATAAAGGGACGATTTACTTGCTCGATAACGAAGGGAAGCCGATGCTGGGGCAAGCGTACGGGGTAACCGAAGAGGGAATCGCGATAATGGAGCGCATCCGTTCGTCCCGCAGCCCTCAAGGCGTCGAGTATTTGGATAACGCCGACGGCAGTTCGGATATTATCGTGTATAAGAAGCTGAAGAAAAACAATTGGCTGCTCGTCGGGTTCGTACCGGAAGGCGATTTGTTCGCCAAGCTGCATAAGCTGCGGACGAGCATCCTCCTGTTCGCATCGCTGCTGCTCATCGGGGCGATCGTCACCGCATCGTGGCTGTCCTACGGCATTACGAAACCGCTCTCGATGCTGGCGTCGGCGATGCGCTTCGTGCAGCGCGGCGATTTTGCCGCAGCGGAAGCGCGCATTCCGCCCAGGACGATCGTGCGCAATGAAATCGGCTTCGTCACGTCAACGTTCCGCAACATGGTCGTTCAGCTGCGCCAGCATATCAAGACCGAATTCGAGCTGAAGCTGCTGCGGCAGCAAGCGGAATACAAAGCGCTGCTCATGCAGATCAACCCGCACTTCCTGTTCAACACGCTGGAGCTGCTCAGCAGCCTAACCCTGCAGAAGCGGACGGACGATGCCGTAAGGGTGATTGAATCGCTGGGCAAAATGCTCCGCTTCTCGCTCAAGATCAGCGACGACATCGTAGCCGTGGAGGAAGAGATCAAATATTTGCGGTATTACGTTACGATTCTGCAGACGCGTTTCGGGGACAAGCTGGATATCGATATCGAACGCGATGGGGACCTGCAGCGGCTGCGTGTCGTCAAATTCCTGCTGCAGCCGCTCGTCGAGAATGCGGTGAAGTACAGCTTTCAAGCCCGGAGCATCGCGGTCATTCGAATCGGCGTTCGGCGCGAAGCGGAGCAGCTCGTGTTTACGGTGGCCGACAATGGACCGGGTATGGACGAAACAGCGGTGAATAAGCTGGCGGCCGAAGCCGGCGGCGGCAACGGCATGGAATCCATTCTCATCAGTGCGAACAGGCAAATCGGCCTTCGCAACGTACTGGCACGCGGCAAAATTTATTACGGCGCACGCTTCAGCTTCTCGATCGATACGGCCCCGGGCCAAGGAACGCGCATCGAGCTGAGACTGCCTATACAGGAGGGATCGCAGGATGTACCGCTATCGGGTATTGATCGTTGACGACGAGCCGGAAATCCGGATGGGACACCGCTTGAAGGTCGATTGGGAGGAGCTGGGCATGACCGTAGCGGGCGAAGCGTCGAACGGGATGGAGGCGCTGGAGCTGCTGGAGAGCGAGCCGTTCGATATTGCCCTGGTCGATATGAACATGCCGGTGATGGGCGGCGTCTCGTTGATGGAAGCATGCCGCGAGCGGTATCCGCATCTGAAGCTGATCGTCATTACCGGCTACGAGGACTTCCACTATGCGAAAGCGGCGCTGCACAGCAAGGCGGTCAGCTATTTGCTGAAGCCGGTCTCCCGCGACGAGTTGAGCGAAGCCCTCGGCCAGCTGAAGGAGCGTCTCGATGCGGAGCGCAAAGCCAGAGAGGAGAGCCGTACGGCGCAGTGGAGGCTGTCGCAATATTACAAGGAGATGAAGGAGCACTTCCTTCTGCACGTGGTGAAGGAGCCGCTGGAGCAGGAGCGGATCATTCGCGAGCGCGCCCGGATGTTCGAGCTGGAGGATTGGGACGATCGGACCGTCCGGTTCGTCACCGTCGGATTGCGGGAACAGCCTGCGGCAGGCGCCCGGCAAGGCGAAGAAGGCCTGGTGCGGGCGATGCGGCTGCCGTTCGAGCTGATCAGCAGGGAATTCGCGGCGGAATTCGCCGCTGCGGTCCAGACGTATCGGGATCCGTATTATCCGGGCTTAATGCACTTTATTATCGAAAATGATACGTCCGCCCTTCACAGCTTCCAAAGCGAGCTGTCCCTGACGATTAAGGAACGCGTCCGTCTGGAGCCGGTCATCGGGATCGGCGAGCCGGTGCGCGGCTTCACCGCGTGGAAGGCAGGGGCGCTGTCTTCGCTGGCAGCATGGAGCATGGCGGAGACGGGGGCGCGCGGCAGCGAGCGGGGCGCGGGGACCGGAAGCGCCGCCGGAGCAGCCGGAGGCATGGCGGTGCGGGATGACGGCAGGCCGGTGCTCGCCGAAGAGACGGCGCTGCTGCTCCAGCGCCTGCTGCAGCGCGGCGAGCTGGAAGCCTACGAGCAGACGGCCCGCCATGAGCTGGCTCGCGCCCATAAGGAAACGAAGAGCCGCTTCGTGAAGCTGATATTTCAGCTGTACATGCAGCTTGATGCGGCGGCGAGGGAATCCGGTTCGACGCTGCAGACCGGAGAGGAGCTGTGGCTGCGGCCGGATCTCGTGCTGGAGCTGGACTCCGCCGACCAAGCCGCCGGCTTCCTCGTCAGCCTGGCCCGCCGAATGGGCCGCGGCGCCGGTGATGCCGATCCGGCCGATCCCGAACGCTCCGCGATCGAGGCGGCCAAGCAATATATTCAAGATCACTATATGATGGATATTCATCTGGGCATGCTGGCGGACAAGTTCAAGTACAACGCCTCGTATTTCTCCGAGCTGTTCAAATCGAAGGTGGGCGTGACGTTCATCCAGTTCCTGACGGAAGTACGGATGGCCCAGGCGGTACGCCTGTTAGAGGAGACGGAGCTGGGCCTCTGGGATATCGCCGAGCTGACCGGCTTCTCCAATCCGAGCTACTTCAGCTCCAAGTTTAAGAAAATGTACGGCACCTCCCCCTCCGAATTCCGGCAGCGGGCATCTAAAAAAAATGATACCGAACAGCCGAAAAAATAGCATTCATCGCAGCGGTCCGATTCCTTATGCTAGAAGCAGGAATTCACCCTTGTACTTCCGGAAAGGAGAGGACCGGCATGAAAGCAGCGAAGACATCGGGCCTATGGCGGCAGAACGGCACTGCATACTTGTTCCTGCTGCCCTGGCTGGTCGGATTTTTTTGCCTGACGCTCGGGCCGATGCTTGGCTCACTGTATTTATCGCTCACCAAATTCAATCTCCTCAATTCACCCACATGGCTCGGACTGGACAATTATGTGCAGATTTTTACCGATGATCCGTCGTTTACGAATTCGCTGAAGGTCACCTTCCAATATGTGCTGTTCTCCGTACCGCTGCGGCTGTTCTTCGCTTTGCTCGTAGCGATGGCGCTCAATCAGGGGATACGGGCGCTCGGGCTGTACCGGACGGTGTATTACATTCCCTCCCTGCTCGGCGGAAGCGTCGCGATTGCGATCGTGTGGCGGAACATTTTCGATGGGGGCGGGCTGCTCAACAAGTTTCTGTCGTGGTTCGGCGTGGAAGGGCCGGCGTGGATATCCAATCCGGATACCGTGATGTCGACGATCGTAACGCTTGCGGTGTGGCAGTTCGGCTCGGCGATGATCATTTTCCTGGCCGGGCTCAAGCAAATTCCCGCCGATCTGTACGAGGCTTCGGAGGTGGACGGGGCGAGCAAGCTGCGCCAGTTTCTGCGCATCACGCTGCCGATGCTGTCGCCGGTCATTTTCTTCAACCTGATCATGAGCATCATCAATTCGTTCCAGGTGTTCACGCCGGGCTATGTGATCGGGGACGGGCGCGGCGGTCCGATCGACTCCACGCTGTTTTACACGCTGTACTTGTATCTGAAGGGATTCGCGTTCTTCGATATGGGGTACGCTTCGGCGCTGGCCTGGATCATGCTGGTCATTATCGCGGCGTTTACCGGGATCGTCTTCCTCACTTCGAAGTATTGGGTATTTTACGGCGACGGCAAGGATGAAAGGGGATGACACGCGGCATGCAGATGAACAACAAACTCGGTGCGGCTGTAGTAAGGCATACACTCATTATCGCGCTCGGCCTGCTCATGATGTATCCCGTCGTATGGCTGCTCGCCTCGTCGTTCAAGCCGAACGATGAAATTTTCGCTCAGCCCGGGCTGTGGCCGCAGACGTTTACGCTCGACAACTACATTCAAGGCTGGAAGGGTCTGCAAAATATTTCGTTCGCCACGTTCTTCGCCAACTCGCTGAACATTTCCGTCCTGTCCGTGCTCGGCAATATCGTGACGTGCTCGCTGGCGGCGTTCGCCTTCGCCCGGCTGGAATTCAAGTTCAAGAAGCTGTGGTTCAGCCTCATGCTGGTGACGATTATGCTGCCGTATCATGTCACGCTTGTGCCGCAGTACATTTTGTACAACAACTTCGGCTGGATCAATTCGATTTTGCCGCTTGTCGTGCCCAAATGGCTCGCTCACGATTCGTTCTTCATCCTGCTGATGGTGCAGTTCATCCGGGGCATTCCGAAGGAATTGGATGAAAGCGCTACGATCGACGGCTGCGGCCAAGCCCAGATTTATATGCGCATCATCGTACCGCTGCTGGTGCCGGCTCTGATTACGACGGCGATCTTCACGTTCATTTGGACGTGGGACGATTTCTTCTCGCAAATGATTTATTTGAACCATGTGAAGCTGTTCACCGTGCAGCTGGGCATCCGCTCGCTGTTCGATCCGTCCGGCGAATCGGATTGGGGCGCGCTGCTGGCGATGTCCGTGCTCTCGCTCGTGCCGATCATGGCCGTGTTCCTGGCGTTCCAGCGCTACTTCCTGAACGGCATTGCGACGACGGGGCTGAAGTGAGCAGGGGCGGTTTAGGTGATACCGAAGAACCGGAACCCGAAAAAATTATCAGGCACCTGCCAAAAGATTCACATTCAAGCTGTAAGCGGTTTCGATTACGATGAAAGCAAGCAAACGAACCAACCAGCACTCATTCAATCATACCTAGGGGGAAGACGAATGCGGAAAACATGGTTAGGCGCAGCGATGGCGGTTATGGTAACGGCGGCAACGGCTTGCGGCGGAGGCGGCAGTGCCGGTAATGGCGGGGGAAGCAGCGATAGTGCGGCTCCTAACGCGGCGGCGGGCGGCGCTCAGGCGAAGGCGGAGCAGGTGGAGCTCCGCGTCATGTGGTGGGGCGACCAGAAGCGGGCGGACAAGACGAATCAAGTGCTTCGCAAATTTGAAGAGAAGTATCCGAACATTAAAGTGACGGGCGAATTCTCCCCGCAATCGGGCTACTTCGATAAGCTGAACACGCAGCTCGCTTCCGGCACGGCACCGGATCTATTTTTCCTCGGCGGTAACGTAGTCGATTATGCGAACAAAGGCGTTCTTCTCGACCTAGGTCCGTACGTAGGTAAAGAACTTGACCTGACGGACATGGACAAAGGGATGGTCGAATACGGCACGTTCGGCGGCAAGCTGCAGCATATATCGGCCGGTGCAAACGCACGCGGGATTGTCGTCAATACGGAAATGTTCAAGAAGGCCGGCATGCCGGTGCCTCAGGACGGCTGGACTTGGGACGATTACGCACGAATCAGCAAGGAGCTTGCGACGAAGCTGGGCAAGGGCTTCTATGGCAGCTACGATATGACTGTAGACGGGATGGACATTTCGCTCAAGCAGCGCGGCAAGCAGCTGTACGATATGGCCGGCGGCAAGCTGGGCTTCGAGCAGGCTGACGCCGAGCCGTGGTTCATGTACTGGAACGAACTTCGCAAGGCGGGCGGGGTCGTGCCGATGGACCAGCAAGTATCCAACCCTCCGGGGGATACGAGCAAATCGCTGATCGTGACCGGCAAGGTGGCGATGAGCTTGATTCCTTCCAACCAGTTCGCGGCTCATCAGAACTTGATCAAGGACCAGCTGACGATGGTGCAGGTGCCGCGCGGGCCGAAGGGGACCGGTGTCGTATTCGAGTCGTCGCAGGGCATGTCCGGCTATAACAAGACGAAGCATCCGAAGGAAGTCGCGCAGCTGATGAATTTCTGGATCAACGATCCGGAGGTTGCCAAGATTCTCGGCAACGACCGCGGCGTGCCGGTGACGTCGAAGATGCGCGAGCTGCTGAAGAAGGAAGCGTCGCCGCTGGATCAAATCGTGTACGACTACACGAGCCGCGTCTCCGAAGCCACGCTTAAGGAGCCGGTGAAGGTGAGCTACAACCCTCCGGGCTTCACCGAGTATTCCAAGCTGGCCGATACGACGGTGCAGGAAATTGCATTCGGCAAGAAGGATGTGCAGAAGGGTGTGGCGGATTTCTACGCCGGCGTCGTGAAAATCTTTAACAACAATAAATAATTGCGAGGATGGGCTGCCTGGGCAGCCCGTTCGCATTCTAGGAGGCGGATGGCGATGACGGAACGTGTGCTGCTGGAGAAGCTGCGGAGGAAGGATGTGCGATCGGCTGTCGGGGAGCTGGGCAAGCCGGAGGATGAGCAGGCGCTGGAGGAATGGATGCGGTCGGGCGTGAAGTTCGCCGCGTCTTCGGCGAAGTTCGAGCAGATGTACGATAGGGCGGTGCGCAAGCTGCTGGACTGCATCGTGCCGATGCTCGGTCTGGAGCCGGTGCTGCACGAGGGCGGCATCTATTTGGGCTGCTGGCTGGAAAGTACGGGGACGATTAACGCGGAGCGTCTTGCGCGGTTTGTGCCGTCAGTGTCGCAGCGGTCGTTCCGGCTGTTCAGCGATTTCCAGCGCGACGACGGGCTGATGCCGTACAAGGTGACGGAGCATGGACCGGCCTACCGGCAAATTCAGATGGTGACACCGCTCGCCCGCAGCGTCTGGAACCATTACGCGCTGAACGGGAGGGACCGGAATTTCCTGGCGGCGATGTACAAGGCGATGGAGCGGCAGGACGCATGGCTGGCGGCGCACCGGAATACCCGGGGCTCCGGCGGTGTCGAGGCGTTCGGCACGTTCGATACCGGCCATGATTTGTCGCCGCGCTTCTGGCACGTGCCGGACACGCCGCACCGCGGCGATGCGGGCCGCTGCGACCCGAATTCGCCGATCCTGCCGTTCATTGCGCCGGACTTGACGGCGAACGTCTACTGCCAGCGCTTGTACTTGGCCCGTATGGCGGAAGAGCTCGGGCTGGGCGAGAATATCGCTGCAAGCTGGCGGGAGAAGGCGCGGCAGAGCGAGCGCAGCCTGTTCGAGTACTGCTACGATGCGGACGACGGGTTCTTCTACGACCTGGACCGTAACGGCGAGCATGTGCGGGTGCAATCCGACGTGCTGCTGCGCGTGCTCGGCTGCGAGGTCGGCGACAGGCGCTTCTTCGATACGGCGCTGCGGCGGTATTTGCTGAACACGAGGAAATTTTTCGCCAAGTATCCGTTCCCGTCGATTGCGATGGACGATCCGCGGTTCGATCCGTTCACGAGCTACAACAGCTGGGCCGGACCGTCCAACTTCCTGAGCCTGATCCGCACGCCGCACGCCTTCGAGCATCACGGGCGCTATGTGGAGCTGAGCTGGGTTCTGCAGCCGATCCTGTCGGCGATGAACCGGATGACCCGCTTCGGGCAAACGCTCAGCCCGTGGACCGGTGCGGAAGGCTTTACGGAAACGTACTCGCCGGCGATCCTGTGCGTCCTCGATTTCGTCGAGCGGATGAGCGGGATTATGCCGACGCCGGAGGGCGAGCTGTGGTTCACGGGCATGACGCCGTATCCGATGGATCACGGGGAAGAGGTCGCGGACGAGACGGCTTATGCGCGTACGGTGGACGGCGTCGTTTTCGAGCTCGTGAATACGTCGGAGCAGTCCGTGGTATACCGGGACGGGGAGGAGCATCTGCGGTTCCCGCGCGGGCTAAGAGCGGTCACGGATCGAAGCGGGCGGCTGACCGGCTTGATCGGGATGACGGTGAGCCCGGTCGAGGGCAAGATTGTCTGGGAAGGCCGCAGCTACGCGGCTTCGGTAAAGGGCAACGAGCGCGTCGAGCTCGCCGGCGGCGGGGAGTTCGCCAGCGTGCACGATATCGGCATTGTGTATCCGACTTATCGATAGGAGGCAGGAGAGGTTATGGCGCTGAAAAACGACGAGGTGCAAATCCGCGATCCGTTCATCGTTCCTGTGGAGAGCGAAGGCCGTTATTACATGTTCGGCAGCACGGACAAGAACATTTGGGGGAAAGGGTCAGGCTTCGACTACTATGTCAGCTCCGATCTGCAGCTGTGGGACGGCCCGTTCCCGGCTTTCCGCCCGGACGAGTCGTTCTTCGCCGACAACAATTTTTGGGCGCCGGAGGTGTACGCCTACGGCGGGCGCTGGTACATGTTCGCTACGTTCCGGCGGAGGGACAACCATCTGCTCGGTACGGCGGTGCTGGCGGCGGACGCCTTGACCGGCCCGTTCTGTCTCGTCAGCGAAGGACCGGTAACGCCGCGCGATTGGAGCTCGCTCGACGGGACGCTCTTCATCGACGATGAGAATCGGCCGTGGATGGTGTTCTGCCATGAATGGCAGCAGATCGGCGACGGCGAGGTGTGCGCGATGCGGCTCTCGGATGATCTGAAGGAACCGGCCGGGGAGCCGGTAACGCTCTTCAGCGCTTCGCAGGCTCCGTGGACGACGCCGATTCAATCGCCGAAGTTTCCGAGGCCGGACAATTATGTCACCGACGGCCCGTTCCTGCATCGAATGCCGAACGGAGAACTCATCATGCTGTGGGCCAGTTTCATTGACGGTGCGTATGCGCAGGGCGTGGCGCGGTCGGCCACCGGGCTCGTCACCGGACCGTGGGTGCAAGAGCCGGAGGCGCTGTTCCGCAGCGACGGCGGGCATGGCATGATTTTCCGGACGTTCGAGGGGAAGCTGATGCTGACGATTCATACGCCGAACAAGACGCCGCTGGAGCGTCCGATTTTCCTGGAGCTGCGGGCGGATGAAGGAAAGCTGTCGGTGGCAGGAAAATAGTGGCGGATTTCCCAGTCAACAATTCGAAAATTAACCATTGGTATGGACAAAAACGCCGCCTCCCGGTAAGATAGTTCTGATTAATTGGAATATTGGAGGCGCATCATGAGCAACTCTACATCGAAGAAGAAGGAACGATTTACGTCATCAGGCTTTATTTTGGCAGCTATCGGCAGCGCGGTCGGGCTCGGCAATATGTGGAAGTTTCCTTATATTACGGGCAAGCACGGCGGGGCTGCATTTTTCCTGTTGTTCATTGTCTGTTTGCTGCTGGTAGGATTGCCGATATTGCTGGCGGAGATGACAATCGGACGCGGCGGCAGAGGGAGCGCTTCCAGCTCGTTCTACAACTTGTCCGGCAACAAATTTTGGGGATTTCTCGGCTTCTTGTCCGTATTAACCCCTTTCCTGATCATGTCCTATTATGCGGTCGTAGCGGGGTGGACGCTGCACTATGCGGTCCAATCGTTCGGCGGCGCCCTAAACGGGCAAGGCATCGATTTCAAACAGCAATTTGTCGACTTCGCTGCGAGCGGTATGCCGGTCGTATGGCAGGCTGTCGTTATGGTCATCTGCGGAGGGGTCATTGCTAAAGGGGTATCCGGCGGGATTGAGAAATTTAACAAAATTTTGATTCCCGGCTTTCTGATCATCCTGATCGTCCTTATGGTGCGATCCGTTTCGCTGCCTGGTGCGGCTGCCGGGATCGAATTTTTTCTGAAGCCGGACTTCGCCAAGCTGGATGCGGAATCCGCGCTCGTGGCACTGGGGCACGCGTTCTTCTCGCTTTCGTTAGGCATGGGGATCATGATTACGTATGGCTCCTATGTCGAGAAACAGCAGTCGCTCGGGAAGGCGACCTTCGCCATCGGCCTCGGAGACTTGATTTACGCCTTTATCGCAGGCTTGATCATCTTCCCGACCGTATTCTCGTATGGGCTGGAGCCCGGCGAAGGGGTTGGGCTTGCCTTCATGGCCCTGCCTGCCGCATTCGCGCAGATGCCTTTCGGATGGCTGTTCGGGGGCATGTTCTTCCTCCTTCTGGCGATTGCCGCGTTGACATCGGCTGTTTCCATCCTGGAAGTGCCGGTCGCTTATGCGATGCAGAAGTGGCAGTGGAGCCGTAAGAAAGCGGCTGTTATCATTTCTACGGTATGCTTTGTGCTCGGCGTCCCTGCAGCGCTGTCGGTCACGGGTGTTCTGAACTCGTTCCAGCCGGGCGGCAAGACGATCTTCGACTGGTTTGATTTCTCGACTTCTTATGTGCTCATGCCGATTTGCGGTATGGTCGTCACACTGTTTACAGGATACGCGTGGAAGCGGGCCGGGGAAGAGGCCGGGCTGAAGGGCTTCGGCTATAAGCTGTGGATGGTCCTGCTGAGGTTCGTGTCGCCTGTTTTGATTTTGCTGATCTTCTTGTATTCCGTCGGCATTATTTCGGTGTAGGAGTTACGGGCAGTTGAAGCTGGATTCGCGTGAGCGGAATATAGAGAAGCCGGTCCCTTTGGGGAGCCGGCTTGTTTTTCATTTCATTTTTTAGATGTGGACCATTCTTCTTGAAGATGAACGTAAGGGTTAGGGCTTTTGTCCAATGTCAAAACCGTATCGATCAGCCTGAAATGGGAGTGATTTGTGTGACTTTTCGTCTGAAAGTATTCGATGTTAACTTTTATTCGTAAGCCTCGGATTGCCGCCATTTCGAGTCGCCGCATTTTTTCACCCCATTGCGAAAACCAAATGCCGTCTCCTTCCGTCTAATCCATGTAAAGGAGGGAACGCCCCGCATATGACCATCGAAGAGCAAGTCCGGGCGGCTCAGCTCGGCGACGATGAAGCGTTCCACGCACTGATCAGCATGGACCGGGAGAGGCTGTATCGGATCGCTTATGCCTATCTCCGCAATGAAATCGAAGCGCTGGAGGCGCTGCAGGAGACGACTTGCCGGGCTTACATGAAGCTTCGGAAGCTGAAGGAGCCGCGGTATTTTCACACATGGCTGATTCGCATCCTGATCAACTATTGTATAGACGAACAAAAGCGCTGCCGCAAAACGATGCCGCTTACCCATCCCGCCGAGCAGCCCGTCCACGAGACCCCGGCGCTGGATGCCAAGCTGGATATGGAGCTGGCTATTGAGCGGCTGCCTCCCAAGTACCGGCATGTCATTATTTTGAAATATTATCAGGACATGACGCTCACGGATATTGCGGAGCTGCTGGAGAAGCCGGAGGGAACGGTCAAGACGTGGTTGCACAAAGCGCTGAAGCAGCTTAAAGGGGATTTCGGAAAGGAGGAGTACGAATATGTTTGATCAGCAGGAACTTACACCGTTCCAGGAAAATGTAACTCTGCCGCCGCCGGAGCAGCTGGAGCTGCATATTCGACACGGTATCGCGCAAGCGAAGCAAATGACCGAACAGCGGCGCCGGCGCCGCAAGCTGACCTGGCTATCGGGAGCGGCGGCGGTATGCCTGGTCCTGCTGCTTGCGATCACGGTTCGCGTATCTCCGGCATTCGCCTCGGCGCTAGGGGAAGTACCGGGCCTGCAGCTGTTCGTCAAGCTGGTGCAAGGCACGTCCGATCAGGGCATTAAACTGGCGGTCGGTAACGACTTTGTGCAGAGCGTTGGGGTTACCGACGAGAAAGCGGACGCGTCCTTCACGGTGGAGGGGATTGTCGCGGATGAGTCCAGAGTCGTAGTTTTCTATGCGATGCGGGCTAAGGATTCCGGCAAGCGGGTCAGGCTGGATAGGCCGGAGGTGAGAGATGCGTCGGGTAACCGTCTGCCAACCTCCATCAGCTGGGGAGATCCCCGGGAGCTGGAACTGAACGGGACCAAGAAGTCCGACGGCTTGCAGCGGGGGCTGATCGATATCCAAGTCGCGAGCGGAGGCAGCTTGCCGGATCAGATCGTCTATCATGCGGACTACAGACTGGAAAATGTCGCTGCAGAGCCGAAAATGGTTCGAGCAGGAGACACGGATCCATTTCTGAGTGCGCCTCCAGGACGGACGGAAGCTGCAGGTACGGCTTCGTTTGAAGTGACGATCCCGATTGATAAAGCAAGGTTTGCCAGTATGAAGCGAACGTATGATTTGGACCACTGGGTCGAAGCTGACGGGCAGCGTATCCATTTCACCAAAGCAACGGTCAATCCGCTTCGTATTGCAGTAGAGATGGAGTACGATTCCGCGAATACGATGCAAATTTTCGATTCCGTCGATATGCGGCTTACCGATGAGCGCGGCACCGTATGGAGATCGATAGGGGGAAGCTCCAGCGGTGCGAACCGGGATATCGTGTATTTTGAGAGCACGTATTTTCATACGGGGAAGGAGCTATACCTGGAGGGCAAGCGGTTCCGGGCGCTCGATAAAGAACGGGCCGAGGTTGTCGTCAACACCGATACCGCCGAGCTGCTGCGGGCTCCGGATGAGAAGCTGTCTCTGGAGGAGGTGTCGCAAACGGACCGCTACACGAGAATCAGCTTCAAGCTGAAGGGGATCGAGGAAGGCGATAACATGGGCTATACCGTGCTGGAAGGCCAGTTCAAGGATGCGAGCGGAAACTTGCATCAGACCGGTAATTTCGGCGGTGTTGTCTCTTCGTGGACAGCTGGCAATCAGGATGAGCAAACCCACTTTGTATACCTGAACAATGAAACGTATCCACAGCCGCTTACCTTCCCGGTATATAACTATCCAAGTTATTTGGAGGTGCCGTTTCGGATTCGGATCGAGTAGCGGTCTGCGAGCGGGGGCAGGGCGGAGAACTCCGCCTCCGTTAAGCGCTACGCAGCCGGCAAAGTGACGCCGCTTGTTATGCAGCCTTCATCCCGGAGTCCCGGTTGTCATCGCTGCGTTCGAACAAGGCATATGATGGGTAATAACCTACTTGAAGAGGAGCTGCATGACAATGCCTATTTCATCCGGTACCCATCTGCTGTATACCGTTCGGCCGGGGGACAGCTTGTTCACGATTGCGGGGCAATTAGGCACAAACGTACAGTCGCTGGTGCAGATCAACTCCTTGTATCCACCTGTGACCGAGCCGGACCGGCTTCTTCCCGGCCAAGTGCTGCTGGCCCGATTGCCGGGTATGGCGGAGCAGAGCTCCGTTCTGTATCAAGTTCAGCCCGGGGATACGCTGTATCGGATCGCCGAACGGTTTTCCCTAAGCGCCGACATGCTGGCTGCATTGAACCAGATCCAGCAGCCGGACCTTCTCCAAGCCGCCAGACTGCTCTACATTGGCGCCTACGCGTATGAAGTGCAGCAGGGAGACTCCCTGTATGAGATCTCCCGGCGTTTCGGAGTTACGATGAGCGAACTAATTCGCGCCAACTTGAACCGGCCAGGCTTATCGCCCGATGTAGTGTATCCCGGGGTCCGTCTGGTCGTCCCGCTTCCGTCCTCGACGAATATCATCGTATTTCAGCCGATGCCCGGCACGAGGCTTGCCCCCGGCACGCATCTGACCGGCAGGGCTCGCGTGTTCGAAGCGACGGTAAATTACCAAATTCGGGATGCGTTGGGGCGGATCGTTGCGCGGGAACGGGCTGCCACGGCTTCACAAGGAGCACCGGCATTCGGTCATTTCGACGTACAGCTCCAATTCGACCAAGCGCCCTCTGCGCCAACCGGCAGTTTGACTGTGTACACACGAAGCGCCAACGACGGCAGCATTCAAGATTTGGTGGAGGTTCCGGTGGTATTTTCATAGGATGAGGGTTAGCTTATTTGATGGCAAATTGAGGGGCAAGATGATGTTCAGCGTGTATGCACGGGGCAACGCGCTTGCCGCCATGTAGAGAGGTCCGTTCCTGGCTCAGGGGCGGACTGTTTTTGTGAGAGAAACATTCCGCAGGGAGTTTGTTTCATTACGCGCTGGGTGGTAAGGTGGTTTGCTAGAAGGAGCGTCGAACAGTCGTGCAGGAAATCCTCCCCCTAATTTATTGAAATCGCTCTGAAAAACTGATCTAGGCGGAAATCCTCCCTATAATATTGTTGTAAAACCCATTGTATACGCTTTCCCAAGCGTAAAATACGGAGGTTTTCCACCTAAATTACGAATTTCGGCTTTACTCTGAAAATTAGGGCCAGTGTTTCCCTTTACTATTTTGTGGCAACACCCCCTCACCTCAACACAGCAGCCCAAGCAGCTGGCACTGGCACTCCGTTTCTCTTCAGCAATGAGCTAGGGGGGATTTCCAGACTGTCTGGACTAGTGGCAGCTGCCGCCGACCTATCTCACTGGTTGTGCTGGCGCTTAGACCGACGTTCCTCTAGCGGCGTAGCGTAACGTACCGTTCGACGCGGACCTTGACGGACATCGGCTGACAGCGACAGCCGGCCGACCGCTTGCAGCGGAGCGAGCACCTTGCGCCATGTCTCATTTTGGCTCAGCAATATGATCAAAGAAATATAGAAGAAGCACAGCGCCGGACTGGCCGATCAACGCCCCTACGACATAGGCGGTCGTGTGTACGCTAAGCGACTATGCGGCAAACAACAGCCCCCCAATCGCTTATGCCCTGTGTCCAAATCAAAAAAGCAGCGTGAGCACACTCACGCTGCCGAATCGACGTCTACCGCCGCCACCTTAAAACACCTTCGTCGTCCACTGCTCGCAATTCCATACTTCCGTCGCCACATCGCGGTAAAATTCCGGTTCGTGGGAGATCAGCAGTACGCTGCCCTTATACTCCTGCAGCGCCCGCTTCAGCTCGTCCTTCGCGTCAACGTCCAGGTGGTTGGTGGGCTCGTCAAGCACGAGCACGTTCGTCTCGCGGTTGATCAGCTTGCACAGGCGTACCTTGGCCTTCTCGCCGCCGCTCAGCACCGTAATTTTGCTTTCGATGTGCTTCGTCGTCAGACCGCACTTGGCCAGCGCGGCGCGCACCTCGAACTGCGACATGCCCGGGAACTCCCGCCATACGGAATCGATGCAGGTTTCGTCGGTTTTGCCCTTGTCTTCCTGCTCAAAGTAGCCGATGAACAGATGGTCGCCGCGCTCTACGGAGCCGCCCAGAGCAGGAATTTCGCCGAGGATGCTGCGCAGCAGGGTCGTCTTGCCGATACCGTTGGCGCCGACCAGCGCGATCTTCTGTCCGCGCTCCATGCGCAGCGAGACGGCCCGCGACAGCGGCTCGTTGTACCCGATGACCAGATCCCGCGTCTCAAAGATCAGCTTGCCCGACGTCCGCGCATCCTTGAACCGGAATTGCGGCTTCGGCTTCTCCTTGGCGAGCTCGATGACTTCCATACTGTCGAGCTTCTTCTGCCGCGACATCGCCATGTTGCGCGTCGCCACGCGCGCTTTGTTGCGCTGCACGAAATCTTTCAGCTCGGCGATTTCCTGCTGCTGACGCTTATAGGCCGACTCCAGCTGGGCCTTCTTCGCTTCATGCAGCTGTACGAAATTGTCGTAGTCGCCGACATAACGGTTCAGCTCTTGATTTTCCATATGATAAATCAAATTAATGACGCTGTTCAGGAACGGAATGTCGTGCGACACTAGAATGAACGCGTTCTCGTAGTCCTGCAGATAGCGCTTCAGCCATTCGATATGCTGCTCGTCCAAATAGTTCGTCGGCTCGTCAAGCAGCAGGATGTCCGGCTTCTCCAGCAGCAGCTTCGCCAGCAGCACCTTCGTCCGCTGTCCGCCGCTTAGGTCGTTAACGTCCCGGTCGAGTCCGATGTCGTCCAGCCCGAGACCGCGCGCGATTTCCTCCACCTTGGCGTCAATGACATAGAAGTCGTTATTCGTCAGCGTATCCTGAATCGTTCCGACTTCCTCCAGCAGTCGCTCGAGCTCCTCCGGCGACACTTCGCCCATCCGTTCGTACATCCCGTTCATCTCGGCTTCGAGGTCGGTCAAATATTTAAACGCCGTCTTCAGCGCATCGCGGATCGTCATCCCCCGCTGCAGCACGGAATGCTGGTCGAGGTAGCCGACGCGCACCTTCTTGGCCCACTCGACTTTGCCGGCATCCGGCTCCAGCTGGCCGGTAATAATATTCATGAACGTAGACTTGCCTTCGCCGTTGGCGCCGATCAGCCCGACATGCTCTCCCTTCAGCAAACGGAACGACACATCATTGAAGATCGCCCGGTCGCCGAAGCCGTGAGTTAGATTTTTCACCGTTAAAATACTCATCTATATGCACCTAGCTCCCCATAAGCTTGTTCAGTCTGCTTCATTATAAGGTGTCCGGCGTGCAAAACTCAACGGAGTATTTTGGTCGAAGCCGGGCGGGGACGGCAGGGATACGGAAAAAAAAGTCGAAATACTTAGAGAAACGTGTCGAAAGCGGCTGGAGGGGAACAAAGCTGATCACAGTCAAGGTTGTAACGAACATCTCGGCGCCGATTGACGTCGTGTTCGATTTGGCGAGGGACATCGATGTGCACAGCCAAACGGTGTGGAAGCATACGAAGGAACGGGCCGTCGCGGGGACAACCAGCGGTCTGATCGAGCTGGGGGAGAGCGTGACGTTCGAGGCGACGCATTTCGGCGTCCGGCAGCGGCTTACCTCTCGGATCATCCGTATGGAGCGGCCGCATGTGTTCGTCGATCAGATGCAGCGGGGAGCTTTCAAGAGCATGATGCACATTCATGAATTTGCCGAGTCCGAAGGCGGTACGGTCATGACGGACGTGCTGCGTTTCGAAGCCCCGCTCGGCTGGCTGGGCCGTCTGGCGGAACGGTGGGTGCTGAAGGACTATATGCGCCGCTTTCTGGAAGACCGCAACCGGGAGCTGAAGGCGCTGGCGGAAATGCAGGGATAGACGTCATGAGCGAGTTCTACCGGCAGTATATTTAGATGAAGGATTTTATTTTTCAATAGGGAAGGGGCCTGAACGACGATGTGGACGCGCGCGATGCTGAAGGAAAGAGCCAAGGCCGTGCTGAAAGGCTCGTATTGGAAGGCGTTTCTGGTCGGTTTGGTCATGGTCGTTGCAGGCGGACAGTCGGGCGGAGGAATTTCGCTGAATTTCGGCGGATTGCCGTTTGGCGGAGGGGATAATCAGGGTCGCGGCGGCTTCGACTGGAGCTCGGAAGGGACGAGCGGGCTCGGAGGCGGGGTTGAATTTTTAGCGCTGTTTATTGCGATTTTCGCCGTCATTTTTCTTGTGGTGCTGGCGTTTGTGCTGGCGTATCGGATTTTTTTGGGCTTCCCCATCGAGGTTAGCTCGCGGCAGTATTACAAGCAGGCCTCTCTGGGCGATGTGAATTTGAATTACTTGGGACATGTGTTTAACCGGATTGCTTACTGGCCGATCATCAAGGCGATGCTGCTCCGCGGTGTTTATACGTTCTTGTGGACACTTCTGCTCGTTATTCCGGGTATTGTAAAATCGTACGCTTACAGTATGGTCCCCTATCTGCTTGCAGACAATCCGCACATCGGCACGAGCCGTGCGATCGAGCTCAGCGAGAGGATGTGCAAGGGCCAGAAGTGGCGTATGTTCGTGCTGGATCTGTCGTTTATCGGCTGGTTCCTGCTGGGGCTGCTCGCCTGCGGCGTCGGCGTACTGTTTGTACAGCCGTATGTGAATCAGACGAAGGCTGAGCTGTATTTGACGCTGCGTCAGGATGCATTGGAGCAGGGAATGACTACGCCGGAGGAGCTGCGGCTGGCGTAAACGGCGGTGAGCGGCAGGGTGATCGTTACCAGCTTCGGAGGTTATCTGCCGGCTGGCCTTATAACTGGCAATCGTCAGACTTGTCGTTGATCGTACTTAGAAGGCGATAAAGCAGCCGGTTGATCATTGCTGCGATCGGAGGGATTAAAGTGCTCTTCTGGTTTTTTGTCGGTATGGTCGTCCTGCAGCTGGTGCTGTCTGGTCTTGGCCTTCCGGTGCTGATCATTGTAGACGTCGCTTTAGCCCTCACGCTGCTGTTTGCGATTTATCGGCGGCTCGGCGACATCGCTAGCGGAGACTATCGGCGGGAGGCGGAGGAGAAGCGAGCTCGGCTGGAGCGGCTAATGCAGGCCGAAGCGGAGGAGGCAGCGCGGTCGAAGCAATGGGACGAGACCGATCTGCCGTCGCGCAAAGACATCAGGGAGCTTGCAGACGAGGAAGACAAGTAGCGCATAGACAGGAGCTTATTCTTCGTAGGAGGAGTAAGCTCTTGTTTGTGTTACGTATAGGATTGCGCGCGTTTATGCTGCAAATATCGACTAGGAGGCGTGTTTCTTACCGCATGTCGGCTTGCGGGTGTTAAGTGAAAATAAAGTGTTAGACTGAATGCCTTGATTTGGCGCCGATTATCGTAGTTAGAAAGGTCAGCTTCATAAAAATAAGTAATAGACTGGATTAAAAACAGCAGGTAGCTTAGGACTGAAAAATAAAGCCCTAGACTACCGCTGTTCTATTGAACTAACATTTCCCGTTAGCTTAATTGCGGTTTTGCTTTTTTATTATTTCAATTAATCGATATATAGCATCTTCAAGTATCTTGCTTTGCCTTACTTGACGTGACATATGTAAGTTAATGCTGATCAATGTAAGCACCATAATAACCAACAACACTATAATTGCTGTAGAAAAAAAGTCCAAACGCTAGACCTCCTATTGTTTTGACTGGCCGACTGCCGCCGTACTATCGTTCCCAGTTAGTACAATGACTTTCCCCTTAATCGGAAGAATGAATAACTGGTAATACAGATACCTCCAGCCAAGGTCTTTCCCCAGAAGTCATAAGTAAACACGGGAAAAAACTCCCACATATTCGTTGGTCCTGACATAGGGCTATTGTTGTTGTAGGGGTAAGCAAAAATGGATGGTGCAAAGGAAATAACAATTAGAGCTATTCCGAGTATCAGACAGATGAAATGAACTACTTGCTTCACCATTCCGTCCTCCATGGATCTTTCTTGGACTATTAACACCCTAATTACTATACCATATATTGGAACTATCCTGCCCGTTTAACTTAATGGCGCGGCGGTAGTCTAAAACTTTATTTCCTCAGTCTACAACTATATTTTCACAGTCTTACACTTTATTTTTCAGTCTTATACTTTATTTTCATTGAACAGCGGGAACGGATAACGGAGCGAAACGGGCAGGCGGAACTCATTGATAATTGAGCTAACGGAACGTCGGTGCTTTATTTGGCGGAAAACAATCCCTTTCGAGAGGCCTACGGAACGACGATCTCTTTTTTTGTTCAAATATCCACCTCACTTCGACAAACCTCGCAAATGACAGTCACGGGCACACAACGTGACGCGTCACTGCGGAAATTATGATCATAGTCTCTAGCTCCTGCCAGGCAAATATTGGATGATGGACGATGAGTTATGTGCGCGCACTCAAAACCCATTACGGCTAGGAGTTGAAGCGAAGTGAGGCTTCGTGCCAAAGCAATCTTGTCTCATGTTCTTATTGCTGCGCTGCTCGGCGGGCTGATCCCGAAGGCTGCCGCCGATACGACGATTCCCTTGAGTGAGGAGGAGCAAGCGCTTCTCTCGAAAATGGTGGCGCAGAACCTGAACGTGACTTCTGCAGTTTACGGTCAGGCCCAACAAGCCGCGGTACTGGAAGCGCCTGTATTGGACCCGCTGCCTGCGGTCGGGAATAAAAAGTCCTTGCTGATCAAGGGCTCGGCTGCAGTCGGTGCAAGCATTCAAGTATATCGAATCGAAGGCGAGCAGCGGATCGTGGCCGCAAACACAGTGACAGACGAAGAAGGGCGGTTCACCGCAACCGTTACTTTGGCGGATGAGGGCGCGTACCGGTTCGCCGCGGCGGCAACGCTGGACTTTCTCGCGTTCAGCCCGCTGTCCGAGACGGTTCAGACCGAGCTCGATACGATCCCGCCCGATCGTCCCACCAATGGGACCTGGGTCATGCCCGAGCCGGGGATCATCGCCTTGCAATGGTCGCCTCCAAGCGGAGAAGCAGTAGACAAATATATCGTATCGCGAAACGGTATCAAGCTGGCCGAGACGGGAGAAACCTTCTACCAGGACTACACCCAGGAGCCGGGAGCTTTCTATCGCTACAAAATATATGGGGTTGACGCGGCAGGCAACGGGACGGATTATTACAGCTTGCAGATCGCCGCCGGGATTCCCGAGCACGAGCTGAATCGTTTGAATCCTGTAACCCATGGAGCCGATGTGCTGCAGGCGATCGTTAGCGGCAATGGAGTCTATACGGCGATTGCAGAGTCGGCGGCTGTCGAAGAGGAGCAGCAAAAGCAATGGCTTCATCTCGTTAACCTGCAAACTTCGGCGAAGGAACCGGTCTTCGAAGCGTCCGCCGAGGCGGAGACGATCAAGGACATCACCATAAGCGAAAATGGCGATGTTCTCGCCTTCACGGCCGGAACGGACGGGAAGACCGGGGCGCTCTATGTGTATGACCGCGCTGCCAAGCTTCTGAAGCCCGTGCCGGGAGCGGAAAGCGGCGTGATGAAAGCGCAGACGCTTCTGGACGGCTCGGCGGTGCTGTTCGTGCAATCCGGAGTCGGCGGCACACCGGACCTCTACCGGTACGAGCGGGCTCAAGACCGTGTCACCAAGCTGCCTAGGCCTGAGCCCTGGGATCAGACGGTGAACGAATTCGCTTTCTCGGCAAACGGCAGTATGTTCGCCTACTCTCATGAGTACGATGACGGGTATCGGAACGCCCTCTACGCTTACGATCTGGACAACGGGGCTACGGAAAAAATCAGCGACGACAGCCTCCGGCCGGTACTAAGCAGCGATGGACGATACATGATGTATGTCGGCGACGGTGTTGAGCTTTACGACCTCGTTTCGCATAGCAACGCTGAGCTGCAGGAAGGCTCCGGCGAGGACGACTATGTCCCGATGCAGGTGAGCGATGACGGAAAACAGGCTGTATTTTCCATACGCGACCTGTTTGATGAAGACGGCAAAAACCGTCTCGTCCTCATGAATGTGGAGGAAGGCAGCAAGCTTGGGCTGGGCAACCCGGCGACGCTGAAAGGAAAGGCCAGCATGACGAAGGATGGCGAAACGATTCTTTACGTCGATCAGGATACGTCCAAGCGGAGCGGCGGCCGCTTCCCGACTGCCGCCTACAAGTATTGCCTGACCGATTGCCAGTCGGCGCCTCCGGAAGATAAGCTGATCGTCGACGTGTTTTGGATGGCTGATTCTTACAGCGCCCGCCAAGCATCGCTCGGTGAACATGTTGCCGTTCGTATGGAAGGCGCATCGGGCAGCGAAGTATCGATGGATGTTGTGTACCAAGAGGTGTCCCCGGATTCCGAGGTGCGAACCGAGCGGACGAAGCGGGTTGCCATGACGGAATCCGCGCCGGGCACTTACAGGGCCGAGCTGCTTCTCGAGGAAGGAATGGCGGAGATCACCTCCGTTCGCGTCACCGCGACGAAGGACGGACGGACGGCGGACCAGACGGCAAGCCATCTTCCCCTGCAAGTATCCGGCAAACTGAACGTGAAGCTGGAGGCTCCGGCCGGGGCCAAGCTCGAAGGCGCCAACGTTCACGCCTGGAGTACGGCTCGGTATTCGGGACGAAGTGCTGTGCTCGACGCTGCAGGGCAAGCGTCGCTGGCGCTCGCAGCCGCTTCCGATTATCACGTGCTGGTGCAGGGACCGGACGGACAGCGTTGGGCGGATACGTCTTCCCATGCTCTGCAGGTCCGGCAAGGCTTGACGGCGGAGGTAAGCTTGCCTGTACGGATTCCTGCGCTGCTGCAGGCGACAGTCAAGAACGATCAGAACCGTCCGATTCCGGGTGCGGTCATTACGATCCGGGATCGCGGCAGCTCCGAACGGCTGGCGGCGATCATGACGAACGAAGACGGCTATGCTTCGATTCCGGTCGGGTATATCGGTCAAGAGGTGCTGGTCGAAGTCCGCAATCCCGGCTTGTATGAGCACCCCGAGCCAAGGTCCGTCACGTTAGCGCAGACGAATCCGCTGACCTGGCAGGCGGGAATTGCAAAGGCTCCGGTCAGCGGTCTGGTCACCGATGAACAGGGCCGTCCGGCCAAGAACGTAACGGTGATCGTTACGCAGCCGGGCTTCCGCGATACCGCCGTAACGGGTGAAGACGGCATGTACGCCATGCAGGCAGCGATCGGTCCGGTTCATATCGAAGCCGCGCAGGAGATGTCGCCGTTCTGGGTAACCGCTCAGGCGGAGCCAATGACCATTCCCCGCGAAGGCGTGGTGAAGAATCTCCAGGTATCCTCCAAAGGACAGGCGGAGGTCGCCTTCGAGCTCTGGGTGAAGGAGGTCGGCGTCGAATGGCGGTCGATTGAGATGAACCCTTTGCTCGCCAGCTCGAACAGTTACCGTCTGTCGCTGATGAGAGCACAAACCGACGGATCTGGCTGGTCGCCGGTCGCGTCTCAGACACGAGACAACAAGCTGTTGTTCGAAGCAAGATCCGGCGAGCAAATTCGTTTATGCGCCAGCGGGGTATATCAGCAATTCGCGACCGCCTGTCAGGAGCTTACATTAAGCGAGGAGCGCAAGGCGGAGACGGAGCTTCGTTTGGCGGAATTCGGCGAAGTTCGGGGGACGATCGTTACGGAAGGCGAACGGCCCTGGTACCAAACGGTTATCGCTTATCGTCTGGATGCGGCCGGAAAGACGGTCGGGAGCGGGATGTCCTTCAGCGGCGCCTCGCCGTTCCGCTGGAATTTCCCGGAATCCGGCCGCTACTTGATTACGGTTCATACCACTTATTTGAACGGGAAGAGGTCTGTACTTCATAGAGAAATTGAGGTTGAAGCCGGGGAGTCGACCGATATCGGGCAGCTCACCGTCCAGCCGCCGGGAAGATTTGCGGGCGTAGAGGGCAATGCTCTGCACATGGTGACGAACGAGGCGGCGAAGGGCGGTACCGTCTCGCTGCGCGGAACGTTCCTCGTACAGGGCGCTCCTCCTGTCGAAAATGCCGAGCTGCTGCTATCCGTGCCAAGCGGCGCAACCCTGCAGGAAGCAAGCGTGACCCTGGACGGAGTTCCGGCTCAGGCGATCAAGCAATCGGATTCGCTCTATACCATCCCGCTGGGGGATATTGCGCCGGGTCGTTCCGGAGTCGTCACGTACCGGCTGAAGCTGGATGAGAATATGGAGGCGGATGCGGTCCAGGCAAGCTTGGACATTCGCTACGGTCCTGCTGCGGCTCGCATTACGGAGACGATCGGTACCGTTACCGCTCCGATCATCGGAACGACGCTGGATGCCCCGGCATCGATCAATTCTTTATCGCTTGTCGTATCGGGCCGGGCTCCGGCTAACAGCCGAGTGCTGGTCTACGACCAGGAGCAATTGCTCGGAGAGACGCAAAGCTCGCCGGGCGGCTATTGGAAGCTGGAGATTACGCTAAAGGACAAAGTGCTGCAGCCGCTCCACGGCTTGGAAGCCAAATCAATCGAAGCTGACGGCACGGAGCTGATCTCCAAAGAACGGATCGTCGAATACGATCCTACCGCGCCGCAGCCCGCACTGCTCCGAATCAACGGAAGAGCCGCCGATTTGCAACAAGGTGCGCCGCGGGTAGTGGTCCGTCCAGGCCTGATGTATTTTGTACTGGACTTTGAGCACCCCGAACGGGTGAAAGATGCCCGGCTGCATGTAGGGCAGCATGAAGTCGGATTAAGTCCGAGGAAAGAAGGCGGACTGATCGGCATGCTCAACACATCAAATGGACTCGGATCCGTATACTTGGACTACGATGTCGCCCCGAGGCCGTTCGCTCCGCCGGAGGCTACCTACGAAGAAATGCGGGCATCGCTGCCGAAGGCGTTTCAAGAGATGAAGACAGAGCTGGAGCCGGCCAGGGCGGCCGATCCGAAGACAGGAACGGTGTACTCCCCGAAAGCCGTCATTACGTCGCCAAGCATGCCGCAGGTGAGGATGGAGACGGAGCTGAGCGTAACCCCGGCGCCTGACTTTGTGCCGGAGCCGCTGCCGGACGGGGCTCCGCCGATCTACAATTTGAAGGTGAACCGGAGCATTCAGGGCTCGAGCATGAAGCTCGAAATCGATGCCTACACGACGGTTGAAGAGCTCGGCCCCGAGCTGAAGACCGCCATGAATGCGAAAGCGAGTCTAAAGGGCGTCCGGCTGCATATTCAGGAGAATATTTTCAATTATTACGATCTGTACGACACGATCACATCCGCAATCGATTATAAGGATCAGTTGCAGGATTTGGAAGATCTTATGAATGAGATCGAGGGCATCGATTGCTTGCCGCAGAGCCGAATTCCCTATTACGACAAGGCGCTTGTCAACTTGGCGGACCATTACCTGGGCAATCTCGTATGGAATTACACCGGAACGTTGACCGGCATTGCGTTTGCCGCGTCGGGCTTCGGCATCGTCGCCGGCCTTGTCGTTACCGCGGTCACTTTCGCTGTCAGCTACGCGCAGAAACAGCAAATCGAGAAGGAATATGAAAAGCTGAAGGCCGACATCGAAGCTGACAAGAAAGCCGCTGCCGCCGATCCCGAATGCAAGAAGGAACCGAAGGACAAGAGCGAAGAGCCGGAGCGGCCTGACCGTCTGCCGCCGGGACTGCCGATCTGTTATCCGATCTACATCTACGATCCGAGCGGGTATGTGTACGAAACGGTGCCGAGCAACCGGATTTTCGGTGCGACGGCTACCGTGTTTCAGCAAAATCCCGAAGACGGCCAGTGGATGCCGTGGAACGCCGAATGGTTCGGCCAGGTGAACCCGCAGACGACGAACGGCGAAGGCAAGTACGGCTGGGACGTTCCGGAGGGCTGGTGGAAGGTCCGCTACGAGAAGGAAGGGTATGAAACGGCCTGGAGCCGGGAGCTGGAAGTGCTGCCGCCGCATTTTGACGTGAACGTTCCGCTTCTTTCCCGGGCGGCGCCGGAGGTCGAGTCGGTGTATGCGGTGGAGCAGGGCGGTAAGTTGCAGGTGAATTTCAGCAAATATATGATGCCGGAGACGCTGCAGGCCGATTCGTTCGCGCTGACCCGTACGGTGAACGGGGCCGAGCAGCCGATCGCTGTTCAGGTAGAGCCGTGGCGAGTCGAGAAGGATCCGCAAAACCGCGAATGGGCGCGTGCAGTCCTGCTGACGCCGGCTGCGCCGTTCACACCGGGAGAGAAAGTGCGGGTGCGCATCGATACGGCTCCGGCCAGCTACGCCGAGGTACAGCTGGGAAGTCCTTACGATGCCGAGGTGGAAATAAACGTTAACTTGCCGGTACCGCCGGATGCGGTCGGTGAGGCGGAGGCGATTCCGGCCGCGGATGCGCTTATGGTACAGTGGTCCGATGAGGCGGCGCCGCTGGAGAAGGTACGGGTATATTGGAAAATGAAAGACGGCGGCGCCGCGGAGCAAATGTCCGGGGATCTGGAGAAAGGTTTGCGGTCATATGCGATCACAGGCTTGCAGCCGGACACGGAATACGAGCTTCGTATCGTTACCGTCGATCAGCATGGAACGGAATCGCCCGGTGTAAGGACGACAGGCCGGACGCTGAAGGAACTGCAGCTCGCAGCCGACCGCGAACCGCCCGGTGAAGTTCAGGCAGCATCTGTTGCAGTCAAGAACCGCAAGCTGGAGCTGAGCTGGACCGACCCGAGCGAGCTCGATTTCGCGGAGGTTCTGGTACATGTGAAGCGTCCGGGCGCTGCGGATTACGAAGAGCCCGTTCGGGTGCCGAAGGGAACGTCAAGCTACACGACGGCCGAGCTTGCGAACGGACGGTATGAGCTGAAGCTGACGGCCGCCGACATCAGAGGGAACGAGTCCGCCGGAGTCAGCCTATCCGCTGTTGTTTCCACCGGCGGGACCGATTCGGGAGACGGAAATTCCGGTTCCGGCGGTGGCGGTGGCGGCGGTGGAGTGCCTCAAGAAAATTCACAGAATGATCCGACCGTAGAATTCATCGATGCGGCTGCAGGAGGCGGAACGTGGAAGCTGTTCGACGATTCCTTGCGGTTGACTTTACCGCAAGGAGCGCTCGCAGGCGGCGTCAAGCTGAAGGTCCGCAAAGATAAGGAAGCGGCCGTGCCGTCCGGAAGCGGCATGACGAAGGCCAGCGCAAGCTTCATCGTCGGGTCGGAAGCTCAAGCCGAGCTGCTGAAGCCGCTGACGATCGGCATCCGTTACGATGCGGATGCGGTCCGCGGCCAAGATGCCCGCAAGCTTGGGCTCTATCGCCTCGAGGGCAGCGGAAACGGCAAACGCTGGGTGTATGCCGGCGGTGTTGTTCTGCTCGAGCAGGGCTTCGTGGAAAGCGCCGTTACCGGTTTCGGCACGTATGCCGTCATGCTGTATGACCGCAGCTTTGCCGATCTGCAGGGGCATTGGAGCAAAGCGGAGGTCGAGCTGCTCGCCAGCCGGCATATGATTGACGGTACGTCCGGCGAACGGTTCGAGCCGGATCGCGGGATTACGAGGGCAGAAGCCGCCAAGCTGCTGCTTGGCCGGCTGGAGCCGGCAGGCTCCGGCGGCAGCGGAGCGTTGCCGCTGCCGTTCCGGGATGTGCCCGCCGAAGCCTGGTACGCCCCTTATGTGCGGAGGGCGGCGGAGCTCGGCTTGATCGAGGGCGCGGACGGTCTGTTCCGTCCGGACGACCGGGTGACCAGAGAGGAACTGGCCGTGCTCATGTACCGGGCGGCGCACGGTACGAAGCAGCCGCCGCAAACGGATGACATCCTCGGCTCTTTTGCGGATGCGGACACCGTAGCCGCATGGGCGAGGCCGGCCGTTGCCTTCGCAGTCCGGGAAGGATGGATGCAGGGAACGGGCGGCGGCAAGCTTCAGCCGCAGGAGGGCGCGACAAGAGCGCAGACGGCGGCGCTGCTGCTCAGAGTGCTCGATTCCATGGAGAAAATCAGCAGGTAATGTCGAAAAATCCCGACACACTTCCAAGCGAAGTGTTGTCGGGATTTTTTTTGCACGGAACGCACAAACCCTTTAATACCGCGGCTTGCAAGGAAATGTTAAGCCGCAAGAAAGTGATACCCGCCCCCGGGTCCGGGTGCAAGAATGTGTGCTTGCCCGCAAAGCGGAGCGAAAGTATCGTAAGGTCATACCCGAGGTACACGGCGAAGGAGAGACTCTTATGAACATAACGGCATTTCAACATCCGGAGGTTCAATACCGCATTCATCCGTTCTGGTTCTGGAACGGGGATATGGATGAGCGGGAGATGGAGCGCCAGATCGAGGAGATGGCTGCCCAGGGCGTCGGCGGATTTTTCTTATGCGCACGGCAGGGGATGAAGGTTTCGTATTTGTCCCAATCCTGGTTCGATAAAGTGAAGTTTGCCATCGAGGCGGCCAAGAAGCGCGGCATGCATGTATGGCTGTACGACGAGTATCCGTACCCGAGCGGCATTGCCGGCGGCGAAGTGACGCTGCTGCACCCCGAGGCGAAGCATCAGACGCTCGAGGTAACGCAGCGGAAGGCGGGCGGCGGCGAGCAGGTGTCGCTGGAGCTGCCGTGGGCCCGCGTCCTCCATGCGAAGGCGGTGCCGGTTACGGCGGCAGGGCAGAAGCTGTGGGATCGCGCTGTCGACCTGCAGGCCTCGATCGGTAACTATCAAGCGGATCCCGTGTTCCAGAAGACAGGACTTACGACATATAACCAGAAGCGGTTCTTCACGTACCGCACCATCTTCCGGCTGGACTGGACGGCGCCGGAGCTTGAAACGGGAAGCGAGTGGGAAGTAGCCGTCTATCAGGAGAAGGAAATCGAAGACTTCAAATACTACGGGACGTTCGTCGATCCGTGCCACCGGGAAGCGATGCAGACGTTCATCCGGCTCACGCACGAGCGGTACGAGCAGGCTGTCGGAGACGAATTCGGCGCAACCGTGAAAGGGATGTTCACCGACGAAATCGGTCTGCTCGGAACGAATCCTTGGTCGCCGCAGCTGCCGGCGCGCTTCCTCGAGCGCAACGGGTACTCGCTGATCGACCGGCTGCCGGCGCTTCACAATGCGGATTACCCGGACGCCGCCAAGATTCGCTACGACTATTATCAAACGCTGCACGAGATGCTCTGCGAATCTTACCACGAGCCTGTGCACGACTGGTGCGACGAGCGCGGCTTGGAATACGTCGCCGAAGTGCCTTCGATCCGGATGACGACGCAGCGTTACAGCCATATTCCGGGCGGCGACAGTGCGCACGAGAAGCTTGGCCGACCGCTTGATTGGATCTTGCGGCGTTATGCGCTCAGCTTCCGCGACAATCCGAAGATGACGAGCTCGATCGCCCGCCAGCTCGGACGGGAGCGGTGCTTGAACGAAAGCTTCCACAGCGTAGGCTGGTCGATGAACCTGCAGGACGCCAAGTGGATGATCGACCGGATGGCGGCGCTGGGCATTAACTTTCAAAATTTCCATGCCTTCTTCTATACGATTGACGGCATGACGCAGCATGACGCGCCGCCGTCGCAATTTTATCAGAATCCGTATTGGCCGCACTTCCGGCAGCTCGGCGACTACACAGGCCGCATCTGCTATATGATGAGCCAGGGCGTTGCCGACATCCGCATCGCCATGCTGGATCCGACAACAACGCTGTGGGCGCATATGGCGAATCCGCTGCACCACTTCGATTACTGCGGCCGAGACCCGCAGGAGAAGGAGAAGCTGCAGCAGCTGAAATCCGATTGGCAGTCGCTGCACGTGCACCTGCTGAAGGATCGGCGCGACTTCGACCATCTCGATCCGGAGCTGCTGGCGGAGGCTGTCGTCCTAGACGGTACTCTCCGGATTGGGAAAGCCGTTTACTCTGTACTGATCCTGCCGCCGGTCTCGAATCTGGAGCAGAAAGCCTGGATGAAAATTCAGGAATTCCTGAACGGCGGAGGCAAGGTCATCGGCTTCGGCTTGCTGCCTTACCAAGCGATAGACGCGGAAGGCGCGGCGCATCGGGAAGCACTGGAGACGTTCGGACTCGGGCAGGACACTCAGTCGACGTACTGGAACGGGGAGACGGCGCAAAGCGAGCGCGAGACCCTTATAGCCAAAGGCGACAAGGAAGCGCATTTCATTACGCGGCTGGGCGGCCAGCCGGTGGAGCCTGCTCTGAACGAGCTGAGCGCGCTGTTGAACCGGCTCCTGCCAAGAACGGTGAAACTGGAGAGCAGCAGCGGCGCGGAAGCGCAGCCGGTGTTCCTGAAGCAAGATCGGCGCATGTCCGAGTACGAATATATCGTATTTGTCACCAATCAAGAAGGCGCAAGCCATGAACTGCAGCTTCGCATTGATCCGAGTCTTATCGGACCGGAATGGGCTGACGCCGCTATCACGGTTGACAGGCTGGATATCGAAACGGGCGCCGAGCAGCCGCTTCATGCGGAGCAAAGCGACGACGGGAGCTTGATCGTCCCGCTGACGTTCGCCCCGTATGCGTCGCATACGGTACGGTTGACGCGCGGCGGCGAAGCCCGGAAAGCTGCGGAGCCGAAAGCTCTATGGAGATGGAGTCTCCCCGCGGAGGCGGATTGGAAGCTGAAGGCGCTGCAGCCGAACGCACTGCGTATCGACCGGTTCCAGCTTAAGGTCGGGGATGTTCCGGCGGTATTGGTGCAGGCGAAGAGCTTCATTGACCAATGCGCCGATATCGGCGAGCAGCACGCCCTGCCGGTATCCTTCAGCCAAGTGTTCGGGGTGCCGAAGAAGACGGCGCTCGCTTATCCGCTGCAAGCCGAATATACGGTCCGCTTCTTCGTGGAGCACGTACCGGCCGGCTGCAGCCTGCTGATGGATGAAACGGCGATATCCGGAGAATTTACGCTGACGCTCAATGGCACGGATTTCCATCGCGGAGACTTCCGCAAACAGCTCGTTTACGATTACGCCAATACGATGTGCGGCATCCAACATGCACTTGTGCAAGGCTGGAATGAGCTGACGGTTCGCATTGATATAGAGCATGACTGGGACGGCATCGTCGACGCGATCTACTTGTACGGTGACTTCGGCGCATCGTTCGACGAGCAAGGATGTGCGGTCGTTACGGCGCCGCCGCAGTCAGCGGCAACACTGACGGAGCCTCGCTACTACGAAGGCTACCCGCACTACGCCGGTACGCTAAGCTTCACGTCATCCTTTGCACTCGAAGGGCTCCCGAACAACGACGCATTCGAGCTCGGTTTCGACGGCTGGGACGTTCACGACTTGGTAGAAGTGCTGGTGAACGGTCAGCCGCTCGGCATCCGTCCTTGGTCCCCATACGTCTGGACCGGGCCGGTCAGCCTGCTGAAGGAAGGCGGCAACGAGGTGGAGGTTCGCGTAACGGGCACACTGATCGGTTTGCTCGAAGGAAAATATTTTGATTACCGGGAGCACCGGGTCATCGATATCTAAACGAAAGGAGCACTCACTATGGCTAACATTCAATCGACTTCCGCGGTGCCGGCTTCCGGAGGAGGCCGCAGCTCCGCCGCCAAGCGCGGCAAGCTCGCCCTGCTGTGGAGGGAAATCGTCAAAAGCAAATATTTGTACCTGCTCGCTTTACCGGGGATCGTCTTCTTCCTTATTTTCAAGTACATCCCGATGTTCGGTATCGTGATCGCGTTCCAGAACTATTCGCCGATCGGCGGTATCATGAACAGCCCGTGGGTCGGCTTCCAGCACTTTGAGCGGTTTTTCTCGAACCCGGATTTTCTGCTGCTGTTCCGCAACACGATGGGCATCTCGCTCATGAACCTGATCTTCTTCTTCCCGCTGCCGATCATCGTCTCGCTCTTCCTGAACGAGCTGCGCAGCGAGATGTACAAGAAGTCGTTGCAGACGATCGTCTATATGCCGCACTTTATGTCCTGGGTTATTATTTCCGGCTTGACCTTCCTGCTGTTCGCCACCGGCGAGGGGTTGTTCAACAAAGTATTGACCGCGATCGGCGCGGAGCGCGTCGACGTGCTGTCCAATCCGGACATGTTCTGGATTATGCTGACGATCCAGTCAATCTGGAAGGAAGCCGGCTGGGGCACGATCATCTTCCTGGCCGCGATCGCCGGCGTCGATCCGCAGCTGTACGAAGCGGCGCGCATGGACGGAGCGGGCAGACTGCGCCAAATCTGGCACGTGACACTGCCGGCCATCCGCAGCGTCATCGTCGTCATGCTCATTCTCCGCCTCGGACATATTATGGACGTCGGCTTCGAGCAAATCTTGCTCATGTATAACGGCGCCGTATCCGAGGTTGCGGAAGTGTTCGATACGTACGTATACCGCGTCGGTGTCCAGCAGGCGCAGTTCAGCTACAGTACGGCCGCTGGTTTGTTCAAATCCGTTGTCGGCCTTACGCTGGTCGTTATTGCCAACAAGCTCGCTAAAAAATTCGGCGAAGAAGGCGTGTACTAAAAGGGGGTGCGGTTCACATGAAAAGATCGTTAAACGACCGTATATTCGACGCATTCAACGTGACGCTGCTCGGCCTCGTTGCTATCGTCACCATTTTCCCGCTCTACTACGTATTCGTTGTATCCTTTACGGACCCGACGGAATATTTGAAAAACAACCTCATCTTGTTCCCGAAGAAATGGTCGCTGGCTTCGTATGAATATTTGCTCGGAACAAAGGCGTTCATCGGCTCCCTGTGGAACAGCGTCGTGCTTACGCTAGTCGGCACGGCCTGCTCGCTCGTCGTCACCGCGGCGCTCGCCTATGCGTTATCCCGCAAGCGGCTGCCGGGACGCAGCACGTTCATGCTGCTGATTCTGCTGACGATTTTGTTCTCGCCGGGCATTATTCCGAACTACTTGCTGGTCCGTAATCTGGACCTGATCAACAGCATCTGGTCGCTTATTCTCCCGACCCTGGCAAGCGGCTGGAACGTGATTCTGATGAAAAACTTCTTCGACGGCATCCCTGCGGAGCTTGAGGAGTCGGCGTCCATCGACGGGTGCAACGACATCACGACGTTCATCCGCATCATTTTGCCGCTGTCGCTGCCATCCCTTGCGGCATTCGGTTTGTTCTACGCCGTCGGTTACTGGAACACCTTCTTCAATGCGCTGATTTACTTGACGGACGCTTCGAAATGGCCGATTCAAGTGCTGCTGCAGAACATTCTTCTGAATTCGCAAAGCAGCGAGCTCGGCATGGCCGCTTACGTTGAGGCGCCGCCGGCGGAGACGCTGAAGATGGCTGCCGTCGTTGTCGCTACGCTGCCGATCCTGCTCGTCTACCCGTTTCTTCAGAAGCATTTTGCCAAAGGCGCGATGGTCGGTTCGGTCAAGGGGTAATTCGTTTCGCTGCAGCTTAGCTTTCCAAACAAGCCGGTTTCCCGTGTTGACGGGGGACCGGCCTTTGCTGTAAAAATGAAGAAGTCCAGAGTCTCCCGCTTTTTGTCGAAACTTGCAGCGGGAATCGGTTATAATGAAGGTCATCTCGGGCTGGCCGGGCTTCGATTCCTTGTGCCGGCTTCTGAATCTGTGGAAGGTGATGCAGCCGTGCTAAGCAAGAAGGGAAGCTTTTACCGCAATACGCTTATTATTATTTTGCTAATCGCCTCCGTGCCTGGACTTGTCACGGGGTTATCCATTTACGGCATCGTGACTGGGCGAATCGAGAGCGAGCTTCAGCGTCTTCACCATAATAAGCTGATCGAGCAGGAGCATAATATCGAGTCGCAATTCGCCAATCTGGAAATGACGTTCTCGCACTGGACGTACGACCCCGGACTCGGCGCCAAGCTGAAGGAGCTTGACTTCGTCCGCAACTACGATCAGGTGCAGGAGCTGTACCGTACTCTGCTCATCATTGAAGGCTCCAATGCGCTGATCGGCAAAGTGGAGCTGTATTTGAGCACGCCGCGGCCGGTCGTCTTGACGAAGGAAGGGTACTCGTTCGTAAACGATACGGCCGAAGTACAAAAGTACGAAAGCATGCTTCAGCAGCGCAAAGCGCTGTTCTGGACGGATGAAAGCGCGGCTGAGGCAGGTAAGGCCGCCGGTGCGGACGAGGGCGTCCTGACGCTCGTCAGCAAGGTGCCAGGGGTGCCTGCGGAGCCATTCGGATTGCTGATTGCCCAATTGGATGGGAATAAGCTTAAGGAACAGCTGAAATCACTGAATCCATACGAGGAAGGTACGGCGCTGATGATCGCCGGAGACAGCGGGCGACGCTTCTCTTCGGGAGAACGTCAGCCGCAATTGGAGCAGGCGCTTCAAGCGTTGTACACGAAGCGGAGCGCAGACGTAAGCGATACCAGAGACGAATCGATGCTGTACGAAGTCGAGGGGAAGACGTATTCGGTCTCGGCCAGCGAATTCAGCCGCTTAGGCGCCAAATGGGTATTCATGTCGGCAGTACCGCTATCCAACATTACCGCACCGGTGCTTCTGGTCTCGAAAATTATTTTGCTGATTTCCATCGGCGGGCTTCTTATTGCGATGGCGTTGACCTGGTTCGCTTCGTCTCGTTTGTTCGCACCGTTCGAACGGGTGCTGCAGCGGCTGTTCGGCAATCCGGAGCTGAAGCTTAACGCCAGCGGCTTCGAGTGGATCGAGAGCAAATGGCAGGCAATGACCCGGGAAAGCACGACCCTTCGCGAGCAGCTGGACCGCCATACGCCCGCACTGCGCGAAGGCTTCCTCATGCAGCTTGTGCAAGGCTACTTGTTTGCGCTGTCGGAGACCGAAATCAAGGACAGGCTGAAGCAGCTCGGCATCGATGTCGAGGGCAAGCAGTTCGCTGCAATGGTCGTGCAGCTGCGCGGCATGACCGATCCCGAGGCGCGCTTCTCGCAATCCGATGCGGAGCTGCTCGCGTTCGCCGTCGGGAATATTGCTCAAGAGCTTGGCCACAGTAAAGGAATTCCGTGCGAGACGCTCAATTATCACGATATGTCGCTCAGTCTGTTCCTGACGTTCCCGGGCGACTACAGCGCAGAGCAGTGCCGGGAGCGGATGAAGGAATTGGGCGAAGAGCTGATTCAGGTGATCGGCGGCATGCTGAAGCTGCAGGCGGTCGTCGTGCTGGGCCATATGACGGCGCAGCTCGGCCATATCTCTTATGTGTTCGAGGAAGCCCGGCAATCGATCTCTTACTGGGACGTAGGCGGCAAGAGCGAGCTGATCGACGTGGAGCAGCTGAACAAATCGCTGGCGCAGCGCGAATTCCATTACAACTTCACGCTGGAGAAAGAAATTATTCACGCCCTTCGCCTCGGGTCCGAGGAGGAAGCGGTGAAGCTGATCCGCCAGTTTATGCTGGACTTGTCGCAGGCCGGCTTCAAGAAGCTGATCATCCAGCAGGGCATGCTGCAGCTGCTGGGCAGTATCCAGCATGCGATGCTGCAATCGGGCATGAATCCGATCGTTCTCTTCGAAGGCGCCAGCGTGTACGAAGAGTTCCAGCAGCTGAACGAGCCTGACGAGATGTTGAGCTGGTTCCAATCGAGAATTGTCGGCACCTACGTTCAGGAGCTGATTTCCAAGCAAGATTTTCAACTGAAGCAAGTCGTCGAGAAGGTCATGGCTTACATCCGGGAGCATTATGCGACCGACTTGTCGCTTGAATCGTGCGCCGATATGTTCGGAACGAGTCCGTATACATTAAGCCGTGCTTTCAAGCAGGCAACGGGCATTAATTTTATCGACTATTTAACGAATATGCGGATCGGCACGGCCAAAGAGCTGCTACAGAGCACTCAGCTGAAGATGAGCGAGATCGCCGAGAAGGTCGGATACCAGCATACGTATTTCAACCGGATCTTCAAGAAAGTCGAAGGCATGACGCCGAGCCAATACCGGGATATGGTGCAGAGCGACCGTCAGAAATAGGCGGCGCCTCGCCTCCCGGGCGCTTCAGGGCTCCAATTGCAAGGAAAGATTATTGTGCAACAAAGGATAAAATGAGCCAAAATCGCCGCTGCAAAAAAGTTGCGTTGCCGGGAAACCGCCGCTGCCGTAACTTGGAGCTACCGGGATCAATACCGAGACCGAACGATACACAAAGGGGATGACGTCAATGAAGATCAACCGCAAAATGCTGGTCAGCGTATCCGCTGCCATGCTGGCCGCTTCCATGCTTGCTGCATGCGGCGCTAACAATGCCGGGAATGCATCCGGTACGTCGCAAGGACAAACCGCTCAAGAAACAGGACCTCTGAAGCTCAGCATCATGTCGATTCTGCTCAGTGCAAATCCGCCGGCAAATGACAACGCTATCAAGAAGCTGATCGAGAAGGCGACCAACACCGAGATGACGATTCAATGGGTGTCGGCGAATAGCTACAACGATAAATTGAACGTGTCGCTCGCATCCGGCGATATTCCGGACCTCGTGTATATTCCGCCGGAGCTCATGCAGACGACGTTCCGTACGGCGGTTCAGCAGGGCGTGTTCTGGGACGTAACGAACTACATTAAAGATTATCCGAACTTGACGAACAAAATTTCCAAGACAGCATGGGATCTTTCCAAGATGGACGACGGCAAAAATTACAGCATCCCTCGTCCGCGCCCATCCGAAGCCGACGCGTTCTTCGTCATCCGCAAAGACTGGCTGGACAACCTTGGCCTGAAGGTGCCGACGACGACGGACGAGTTCTACAATGTGCTGAAACAATTCACCGAGAACGATCCGGACAAGAACGGCAAGAAAGACACGATCGGTCTCGCCGCCAACGTTACGCCGCCGGACAAGATGGAAGGTCTCGGCCAGCTCGAGTATTCCTTCGCAGGGGCGAACGGGTTCTGGAAATACACGGATAACAAAATGCAATACTCCGCGTTCCAGCCGGAAGAGCGCAAGGCGCTCGAGTTCATGAACAAGCTGTACACGGAGAAGCTTATTCCGGAAGACTTCGCTTCTATGAAGGCAAGCCAGGTGAAGGATTTGGTGAAAGCCGGCAAAGCGGGAGTCATGTGGGAGAAGGCGGGCTCCGTCACTGAGTATGTGAACGAAATTAAGAAGACGAACCCGAACTTTAAGGAATCCGACTTCGTTCCGCTCACGAATCTGAACGGCTACAACCCGAAAGGTCCTGGCTTCGCAGGCGTGCTTGCGATTCCGAAGAAAGTGGACGAAGCTAAGATGAAGCGGATTTTGAAGATGATCGATACGTGGATGAACGACGACGTCTTCAACATCCAGCAATACGGTATCGAAGGCATCGACCATACCGTGAAGGACGGCGTGAAGGTCGTCGACGCAAAGAAGCTGCAAGAGAACGGCGGACCGGACTTCAACCAGATCGTTTACGTTGCGGATCCGTATGCGAGCTCGATCAAGAACTACTTCCCGAAAGACGTACAGGAAACGTATAAGAAGATCCAAGACGAGCGCGCCAAGACGAGCTCGGCGGATATCTCCTTCGGCCTGTTCTCCCAGACGGCGCAGCTGTCGCTGCCTGAGTTCCAGAAGAAAGTGCAAGATATGAAAGTGAAGGTCATCATGGGCCGCGAATCGCTCGCAGCATGGGACGATTTCGTGAACAAGATGAAAGTAGACCCGAACTTCGTGAAAATTGGCCAAGAGCTGACAGAAGCTTATCAGAAACGTTCCGGCACCAAGTAAATTTGTCATAGCCGACTCCCGTACATGTGGTGCGGGGGTCGCTTTGCGTAACCGCACCAAATTGAACCTTATAAAGAGAGGGAGAGAGCCATATGAATTATTTTGACCCGAATGAATCGATTTACAGCAGAACCGGCGGGAAGGTGGAGGAGACACTGTCGGTTATCGCCGAGCGGTACATCGGAGCCAATCCGCCGCATCCGTTCGTGTACCGTCTCTTCAGCGAGGACGGCTTCAAACGGATTCACGACTTCCGCTACGAGATGGATATGACGAGCAAATGGGCGGACATGAAGAATGGCCAGGTTGTTTACGTATGGGCGAAGCTGTGGAGCGATCAGGCGACGGAGCTGAACTTCGGCATCAGCTGTTATGCTCCGGTGAACATTTACATCAATGGGCAGGAGTCGTTCGCGTCGAATATTTCCGATGAAATGGCCCCGGCTCGTAAAAATGTGTTCCGCGCCCCGGTCGAGCGCGGCTGGAATCAGGTCGTCCTGAAGTATCTGAAGACGGCTGCCGGGTGCGGCGGGGTGTTCGGGACGGCTTCGTTCAAAAATTTCCCGCTGCATTTCATTGCACCGCTAGCAGAACGGGACGGACAGGAAGGCTGGGTGTATTCCGAGCCTACAGAGCAGGATTTGATTCCGCTGCTCGCCGGAGGGAGCGCTGAGGAACTCGCCCAGGGCGGTGTGAAATGGTACCCCGAGCAGCGATGGAGCGAGGCCGAGCTGGAAGCCGGCGCGTTCGCCCGGCAGTTCGGCGCCGAGCCGGGCCGGACGGCGTATGCATGGACTTCGCTGGACAATACGGCTCCCGGGAAGCGGAAGGCAGCGCTGCGGGGCAGCCACACCGGAACGATCGTCGTGTATGTCGACGGTGTGGAGGCCTATCGCAGTGCGGAAGCCGGAGAGTTCGCGCTGGAGACGGAGCTTGGCTTCGGCAGACACGATATCGCCGTTCTGTCCGAGTGCCTCGGCGGTCCGCGTTGGGGCTTCACACTGGAGACGGACGGCGCTCTGCAATGGCGGCAGCCGTTCCCGGTGGAAGGGCTCGCCGACCACTGGCTCTATCTGGGACCATTCCCTGCGGGGAAGCAGCCTGGAGTTCTTGAGCTGAGTGCTTCTGCGACCAAGGTGTTCGAGAACGGCGGGGATGGCGTCTTCTGGAGCGCCGATATGCCGGCTGGCCGCGTACGTCCTTATTTGGAGAACCCGCTGTTCGGCAAGTGGAACTATCCGCTCGGCGTTACCTTGTTCGGTTTGATGCAGACGGGGACGGCGCTCGGACGCGGCGATTACGTCGATTACGTGCTGCGGCATATCGAGAGCTGCACCGCCGCCGACGCGTACGCGCTATGGGATGCGGAGCGTTACGGCGCGCCCGGCGTGAACAACCAAATCGCGATGATCGACAGTCTTGACGACTGCGGCTCGTTCGGCGCCACGATGCTGGCGGGAATGAAGCACCGGGAGCTCGAAGGGGCACGCCAAACGGCGGAGCGAATTGCGGACTACATCGGCAACCGCCAGGACCGTCTGCCGGACGGGGCGCTGTACCGGGTTCGCGGCAGCGTCGATTTCATGGCCAATACGATGTGGTGCGACGACTTGTATATGAGCGTTCCGTTCCTTTGCCGCTATTACGAGCTGACGGGAGACACCGCCACGCTGGATGATGCGGTGCGGCAAATTTTGCTGTACAAGCAATATCTTTACATGCCGGGGCTTCAGATTATGTCGCACGTGTACGATTTGAAGAACGGCAAGCAGACGGAAGTCGCCTGGGGAAGAGGCAACGGCTGGGTGCTGTTTTCGCTCGCCGAGCTGTTACAGACCTTGCCCGAGGAGCATGAGGAACGCCCGGCGCTGCTGGTGTTTTTCCGCGACCTGTGCGAAGGCTACTTGCGTCTGCAGGGCGAACGCGGCTTATGGCACCAGGTGCTCACCGATCCGGAGTCCTACGAGGAGACGTCGTGCACGTCGATGTTCCTGTACGCGTTCGCCCGCGGTGTACGCTCCGGCTGGCTGGAGGATGCGCGTCCGTATGCGGCGGCCGTTCTCAAAGGGTGGGAAGGGCTGACCCGCGTCGGCATCGACAAGCACGGCAACGTTTACGGCGTTTGCCGGGGCTCGGGGTATTCGTTTGCCGCCCGCTACTATAAAGATGAGCTCTCCTGGCTGCTCAACGACACCCACGGGATCGGCATCGTCATGCTGGCCGGCGTTGAGGTGCGGGAAATGATGCGCGCTCTTGAGACTCAATAATCTATAAAGACCGATCGTAACGGATATCCGGATTGAGGAGTGGACGATACTGTGTTTAGAAAAAAGACAATGGATTTTCCGGTAGACCGCTTCGGAGCGATCGGCGACGGTTTGACGAATTGTACGGCCGCCATTCAGGCTGCGCTCGATGCCGCAGCGGAAGCGGGAGGCGGCCGCGTCGTGTTTTGGGAAGGCGTGTACATGTCGGGGGCGATCTACATTCCGTCGAACGTGGAGCTTCATATCGCCGAAGGGGCCGTTCTGCAGGCGATTGTGGACGACGATGCGTATCCGCTCATTTGGACGCGCGTCGCTGGCATTGAAATGCATTGGCCCAGCGCGCTGATTAATGTGCTCGACCAACAGAACGTTGCCGTGAGCGGGAAAGGAATCGTCGACGGGCAGGGCGAATATTGGTGGGACCGGTATTGGGGGCAAGACAAGCTGGGCGGCATGCGCAAGGATTATACCGCCCGCGGCCTCCGCTGGGCCGTCGATTACGACTGCCGGCGGCCGCGGCTGCTGCTCGCCTCGAACTGTTCCGATGTCCGCATCGCAGACCTGACCTTCGTTCGTTCGCCGTTCTGGAACGTGCATATTTGCTATTCCGATCAAGTCGTCGTTAGCGGGCTGCGGATCGTTCGGAGCGGCGGTCCGAGCACCGACGGCATCGACATCGATTCGTCGTCGAACGTGCTTGTTGAGCATTGCGACATCGACTGCAACGACGACAATATTTGCGTGAAGGCGGGCCGCGACGCGGACGGTCTCCGTGTGGGCCGCCCCTCCGAGCACATTCGGATTCAGCATTGCAAGCTCGGACGCGGGGCCGGCGTTACGCTCGGCAGCGAAACGTCGGGCGGCATCCGGTACGTGCATATTTCGGATATCGAGATGACCGGTACGGAGAACGGCTTCCGGCTGAAATCGGCGCGTACGCGGGGCGGAGTCATTGAGCACATCACGGTTCGGAATATTACGATGACCGATGTGCTGCGTCCGTTCAGCTTCCTGCTCAATTGGCATCCCAGCTACAGCTATGCGTCGATACCGGACGATTTCGAAGGCGAGGTGCCGGAGCACTGGCGCGTCATGGCGGAGCCGGTCCTGCCTCCGGAGCGGGGGATTCCGGAGTTTCGCGATATCGACATTTCGGACATAACCGCGAACAGCCGGTTCGCCGCAGAGGACGGAAGAAGGTCCAAGGCGTTCGAGGTCGAAGCGTACGAGGAGAAAGCGATCCGGGACATCCGCTTCGCACGGATCGAGCTGAGCGTGAACGAGCCGGGCTTCATCGCTCATGCAGCGGACTGGACGATGGAGCAAGCGGTCATTCGTCTGACGGAACCGGCGGAGCTCCGCACGGACAACTGCCGGAATGTGCAACTACCAACCATCGAGGTGATCGAATCGTGACAATCGCCAGGAAAATGTATCGGGCCCAGCTTCGCGCCGGCGCCGGCTCTGCGGCGATCGACGCCGTGCGGCAGGCGTCCGCAGCAGCGGAGCGGCTTGTGCGCGAGGGCGTACTGATGACGGCAGCGGGGTTTGCCTGGAACGACAATTTGTTTCTGTATTACGAGTGCGTGAAACGGGACGTCGCACCGGAAGAGCTGGTGCCGGGGCTGGAAGCTTACCTGGCCGAATGGCCGGGGAAGCCGGAGCCGCGCCATTGGATTCTGATGATCGATGTGTTCCATTTCAATGAGCCTGCGAGCGCCCTGCACTGGCGGCGCAAGCAGCCCGTCGAGCGCCGCGCCGGCCGGGTCGCCCATCTGAAGCCGGAAATGATGAGCAGCTATATTTACTATCACTACCAGCTTCAAGAGGAACGCGCCTTCTCGGGAGACAAGTACGAGATCATTGCGATGCACGAGAACCTGCTGTTCGGCTATCAGGAATTCCCGAAGGTAATCGAGGAGCCGGTAGTGCCTGGAAGACTGTCCACGAAGGGGACACCGGAGAACTGGGAAGATTCGCGGATGGATTTGCATTTTCAAGCTTGGGAAGACGGGCATCTGTATTTTAAACATATCGATCAATTGTTTGCGTATTACGATGAAGGAGGAGAACAAGCATGATCGTCAGCATTCTCGATTACGGCGCTGTCGGCGACGGCGTGACGAAGGCTACGCGCAGCATCCAGGCCGCGATTGACGCCTGTGCCGAGCATGGCGGCGGCACGGTGCTCGTACCGAAGGGGAATTATTTGTCCGGCACGCTGCTTCTGCGCTCGAACGTAACGCTTCATCTGGAGGCGGAAGGGCGCATCGTGAGCTCGATGGAGGAGGCCGATTTTACCGCGCCGGAGGGCTCCGATGAGCTGGAGCTTAGCGAAGGCCAAGGCAGCCGGGCGCTGTTGAGCGCAAGACATGCGGTGAATATTGCGGTGACGGGGCTTGGCACGATCGACGGGCGGGGCGAGCAGTTTCTGGAGCCGGAGGACGGCGTCAGCGATTATGTGCTGCTGCCGCTCGGGCAGTTCCGTCCGAAGCTGATCGACTTCGAGGGCTGCACGAACGTCGTGTTCCGCGACGTGACGCTGTACCGCGCTTCGTCGTGGGGACTGCATATGACCGGCTGCCGGACGGTAACGATTAGCGGCATTAAGATTCTCGGCCAGCAGCGCGGACCGAACAACGACGGCATCGACCCGGATTGCTGCCAGGATGTCCACATCTCGAACTGCCATATCGAGACGGGCGACGACTGCATCGTCGTCAAGACGACGAAGTACGGTGCAGAGCGCTACGGGGCCTGCGAAAATATTACGGTGACGAACTGCACGCTCATGTCGCACGACTCCGCAATCAAGATCGGCACCGAAACGCACGCCGACATCCGTAACATCACCGTGACGAACTGCGTGATCCGCAATTCCAACCGCGGCGTCGGCATCTGGGTGCGGGACGGCGCCACGATCGAGAATATGCTGTTCTCCAACCTGATCATGGAAACGAGACTGTTCAGCGACGAAGAGGAAATTAACCGCCAGCTGCGCTGGTGGGGCAAGTCGGAGCCGATCTTCATTACGGCGGAGCGCCGTAACGGCGGCCAGCTGCCGCCCGGCAGCATCCGCAACATCCGCTTCCACAACATTATCGCCGAGACGGAAGGCTGCATCTATCTGGAAGACTCGGAGGAGAGCGTCATCGAGGACATCTCGATCCGCGGCCTGCGGACGAAGCTGCGCCGCGTAAGCGGCTACCCCGGCGGCTGGTTCGATACGCAGCCTTCGGCGCGCGGCGTGTTCGCGCATCACATTCCGGCTTTGTTCTGCAAGCACGCCCGGAAGGTCACGCTCAGCGATATCGAGGTTGTGTGGGGCGAAGACAAAAGCGAGCATTGGTCGAACGCGGTATACGCCGAGCAGGTCGAAGATTTGATGATTCGCGGCTTCCGCGGCGCCGCAAGCGACGCTGAGCACAGCGTGATCGAGCTTCATCGCGTACGTGACGTCGTGGTGGAAGGCTCGCGGGCGGAGCGCGGCAGCGGGGTGTTCCTGAAGCTGGCGGATACGGCCGCTGAGGAACTGGCGCTGCTGAACAACGATCTGTCGAAGGCCGCTTCGGCGGTTCAAGCGGCGGACGGGGCTCCGGTAACCGGCTATTTCAGCACCGGCAACCGGCTGTCTGCGGAAGGGGGAGCGCGCGATGCCTAGAGTCGTCGTTTCGTTCCCGGAGGGGAAGCACAAGGCGCTGACCATGAGCTACGACGACGGCCGTAACGCCGACAAGCGGCTCGTTGAGATTTTTAACAAGTACGGGATTAAGGGCTCGTTCCATATTAACGGGGGGCTGCTTGGCGGAGAAGATCGCCTTACGGCGGAGGAAGCCGCGGCCCTCTACCTCGGGCACGAAGTGTCGGCGCACACGCTGACGCACCCGACGATTGCACGCTGTCCGAAGGAGCAGCTCGTTTACGAAATCAACGAGGACCGCAGGGTGCTGGAGGCGGTTGTCGGCTATCCCGTGCGCGGCATGTCGTACCCGAACGGCTCTTTTAACAGCGGGATCAAGTCGATGCTTCCGCATCTGGGCATCGAGTACTCGCGCCCGGTGCAAACGACCGGAGGCTTCGGCATGCCGGACGACTGGTACGAGTGGAAGCCGACCTGCCATCATAACGACAAGCTGCTGGAGCGCGCCGAATCGTTCCTGCAGCTGCACAAGCGGCAGTATTTGTACTTGATGTACGTTTGGGGCCACAGCTACGAATTCGACAACGACAGCAACTGGGACGTGATCGAGCGGTTCTGCGCCGCCGTCGGCGGCCGCGACGATATTTGGTACGCGACCAATATCGAGATTGTCGATTACATGAATGCGTTCGCGGGGCTGAAGTTCTCGGCGTCCCGGGAGCTTGTGTACAATCCGTCGGCGCAGTCCGTCTGGCTCGAGGTCGACGGCCGCATCGTCGAAGTCGGCGGCGGCAAGCAAGTATCGCTGATTGGCTAATTTGCGGCATTATCATGTACAATGGACGCATGAGGAACGGAAGGGAGCAGAAGTGCTGTGACGGCATCGCGACTGGAACGCCAAATTGCGTTTATTATTGAGCTCGATAAGATGAAGAACATTTTCCGCAAGACGAAAGTGCTGGGGACCGACCGCCACGAGAATGACGCCGAGCACACCTGGCACCTGGCGCTCATGGCGATCGTGCTCGCCGAGCACGCCAATGTGCCGGAGCTTGACCTTACCCGCGTTGTGAAGATGCTGCTGATCCATGACGTGGTGGAGATCGACGCCGGGGACACGTTTGCTTATGACGTCAAGGGCCACGAGGACAAAGCCGAGCGCGAGCAGATGGCGGCGGACCGCTTGTTCGGCATGCTGCCGGAGGAGCAGCGGGACGAGCTGATGGCGCTGTGGCACGAGTTTGAAGCGAACGAGACGCCGGAGGCGCGGTTTGCGCTCGCGCTGGACCGGCTGCATCCGATGCTGCTGAATTTTCACAATAACGGACAGTCCTGGCGCGAGAACGGCATCACCCACGACCGCGTACTCGCCCGCAACAGCGTTATCGAGAACGGCTCGGAGGCGTTGTGGGCTTATGCGAAGCGCATGGTGGAGGAAGCCTTGGCGAAAGGGATATTGAGTTAATCGGCGGTTTCTGGCTTCATGACGAAACAGCGGCGGACTGGAACTTGAACGTAAAGTTCTATGCATCCTTGCCGCTGTTTTTTCTTATTATACGCTAGCGTCCTCGAGCTAAGTCGATCCTTTAGCAAAGAACTGCGATAGCGCATCGACGTTCCGTAAGAAGAGGCAGTAACCGCTTTAAGCAAGGAATTGGTCGTGCGGATAACCTTTTGAGCTATAGCGGTTTCCGAAACCGTTATTTGGCTCGAGACTGGATGACTTACAATTTTAGTGGATTTTGAGGGCGTTATTTTCCAGCCATCAGGAAATCAAGCCCAATTTCATCCATTGACCTTCGATAGCGCCGCCAAAGTCTCTATTTTGAATGAAAAGGGCGATAGCGGTGAAATAGGGCCCTCCCGATCGGCTAAACGAACCGCATCAGCAACGCCAAGCCCCGTAGAAAAAAAGACGAAGTCATCCCTTAAACGGGAGGCTCCGTTTTTTTACTTTGCTCTCGTGACGTAGTTGACGTTAGGGCTGCTTAGTCCATCGTTGGGCTGAGCTTCTTGGGTTGTTTTCGGCAGCAGCCTTCTTAGGTGAGTCCATGGCGAAAGCCGTCCCGCCACGACGCATAGCGGGGCTTCCACCCGTGCCGAAGCGCTTTGCCGTTCGACGCCCCGCGCTCCCAGCTTGCGCCGCCGGGTTGAACGAGCGGTGCCGGGGCTCCCAGCGCGTCGGCAAATACCGGCAGCCATACGGTTGCGGGAGCCGGCTCGCAATCCGTAATGTTATAGATACCGGACGGCCAACCGATCGCTAGTACGGCGGCGCTAGCGGCATCTTCGACATGAATAAAAGAGCTGACGCCGTCTGCAGCCGGCAGCTGCCGCTGCTGCACTTGCTCGGCGATATAGCCGCCGGGGGTATACCAGGTGCCGGGCCCGTAAAATAACCCGTATCTCAGAATGACATAATCCGGCATTTCGGCTGCCGTGCTTTCGAGCGCATGGACCGCCTCGACCGTCGCATTCCGCGGCGGCGGCGCATCCAGGTCGAGCGGTTCGTCTTCGGCTGCAGGCCCATCGCCCGCAGCGTAGGCCCAGGAGATGCTCTGCGCAATCATCCGGCGCACGCCGCATGCAAGCGAGGCGTCTACCAGGTTGCGCGTACCTTCCTTGCGGATTCTCGCGTGCTCGGCGAAGTTTCGTGCGCCAAGCGATGTGAGCTGATGGATGACGGTGTCCGGCTTCGCATCGCGAAGTACGGCGAAGACGGCTTCCCGGTCGAAGACGTCCAGCGCAACGGGCCGCGCTCCCATCTTCTTCAGCGCTTCGGCATGATGCCCGGTCCGGGTTAAGGCGGTCACCTCATGCCCCTCTTGTACCAGCAAGGGCACCAGCGCCCTTCCGATGACTCCGCTTCCTCCTGCGACAACGATGTTCATTTTGCTTCTACCTCCATAAGGTTACGAATTTTGGCTTTACCGCCGCCGATTCGGGATTGAACGCCCAGCACGCCGACTACGATCAGCAACGCGCCGATGATGTGGAAATATTCCAGCCGGTCCTGCAGCCAGACGACGCCGGCCGCGATCGAGAACAGTGTACCGAGATTGACAAACATGCTCATGCGGTACGCTTCGAGCTTGGAGAGCAAGTAATTGGACAGCAGAGAGGAAACCGCAGACGTCATGATCCCCAAATAGGCAATCGATCCCACAAATATAGGCTCCCTCAAAGGCGCCAGCATCGTGTGAAGCGTACCTGCGAAAGCGTGTTTGCCAATAGCGAGGGCGTCAAAGAATACACAGCCGACAAACATCATGACTAGGCTCATTTCGACTGCCGAATACTGCTCCCTGAACAAGCGCGCCATCACGCCGTACAGCGACAGTGACGCCGTTGAAATCAGGACGAGAATTCCGCCGGTTACGCTGACGGCATGGACCGACGCTCCGCCCGCAGCAAGAATGACGATAACCCCGCAAACCGAGCACAGGACGGACAGCTTTTGCACCCAGGTCGACCGTTCCTTTAATATGACCGCAGCGAGAATCAATGTAAAAATCGGTACGGTAGCTTGAAACATGCTCGCTTCCGACGCTGTCATATAGATGAGGCCATAGGCGGAAAATCCGAAAAAGGCGGCCGGGTACAAGAGCCCGACAGCCAGGAGCGGCAGCCAGCGGCGGTTCCGCCACTTTACCTTAACCTGTCCTAAGCATACGGGAATTGCGATGACGACGAAAGCTAACGTGAACCGGGCGGCGAGCGTATCGACCGGATCCGCGGCCTGCAGCGCCAGCTTCGTAAATAAGTTGGTCAAGCCGATGATCATCGAATACAATAAGGCAATCCCATAGATAGCCCGATGTGCAGTCATGTAGAGTCACTCCCCTGCGGTTCTGCTCTTCAAGCCGGCCGGCTCCGAACACATTCATCATAATGGACGGGGAGCGGGTTATTCAATGAAATCATGAGCTAACTGTACCGGTACAATTAGGCGGAGGAGGAGCTTCACGATGCGAAAATATGTACACTTGATGAGCGAGCTGGAATCGCAATTGGAAGACGGAACGATTCGCGGAGGCGGGCGCCTCCCTTCTATCCGGGAATTGTCGGCGCGCTACGGATGCAGCAAAGGCACCGTGATCAAAGCGTTCGCCGAATTGGAGAAACGCCATCTGATCTACACCGTGCCGCAGAGCGGGTATTACGCCGTGGTGAAGACGCCTGCCGCCGGCCAGGAGAGCGGTCGGTCGGCCATTGATTTTTCGGCGGCTTCTCCGGACCCGGAGCTGTTTCCGTATTTGGACTTTCAGCATTGCTTGAACAAGGCCATCGATATGTACCGCAACGATTTGTTTACGTACGGCACGCCGCAGGGTCTGCCCTCGCTGCTGCACATCCTGTGTAAACACCTGGCGGGAAGCCAGGTGTTTGCCAAGCCCGAACAAATGGTCGTCACTACCGGCGCGCAGCAAGCCCTGCACATCCTGGCGACGATGCCGTTCCCGAACGCCAAGCGGGCCGTGCTGCTGGAGCAGCCTAGTTATCATCTGATGATCCAATTGCTCGAAACGCACGGCGTTCCGGCGTACGGGATCGTCAGGACGGAGCAGGGCATCGATCTGGACATGCTGGAGCACCGGTTTCGGACGGACGATGTGAAGATGTTTTATACGATTCCGCGGTTTCACAATCCGCTCGGAACCTCGTACCCGGAACGCACGAAGAAGGCGATTGCCGAGCTGGCGAGGCGTTACGATGTTTATGTGGTGGAGGACGATTACTTGGCGGATCTGGAGACCGACACGAAGGCGGACCCGATATATGCTTATGATTCTTCCCATGTCGTGTACTTAAGGAGCTTCTCCAAACTGTTATTTCCCGGTCTTCGGCTCGGTCTGGCCATCCTGCCTCCGGCACTGCAGGGCAGCTTCAAGCTGCATAAGCAGCTGTCCGATATCGACAGCTCGCTGCTGTCGCAAGCGGCGCTGGAAATCTATATGCAGAACGGCATGTATGAACGGCGCCGGCACAAGCTTGCCGCAACGTATCAGCAGCGCATGAAGCGGCTGAAGCTGGCGCTGGACGAGCACAACGATACGGTCGATGTACGGCATGCGGCAGTGAAGGGAGGAGCGCATACGCATCTCAAGCTCCCGGAACGGCTGCATATCCCGACCCTTCTCAAGCGGCTGCGGCAGCGGGATATCGTCGTGAAGGACAGCGCTTCGTGTTATTTAACGCCGTTTGAGAAGCTTCCGCTTCTAAGGCTGAGCATATCGCAAGCGCCCGAGGAACGGATTGAAGCCGGGATCCGGGTTATTTTCGAAGAAATCGGACGGATGGCCGCCAAATGGGCAAAGCAGCAATAATACGCAGCGGCGCGACTGCGATTTTGAGTGATCCAGCGAGCGATTCTCGTATGATTATTGTCGAATAATGGAAGGAATGCTACAATGCTATCATTATATCTACAAAATCCTAGGAGGTAGTTTACTGTCGAACTCAGCACCGCAATCAACGAAAGAAGAAATCATGGAAGCCGATTACACGAGACCGGCGGGGGTTACATTATTAGCCGCTTTGGCCGGATTAGGCGTCGCTTGGAACGGCTTTCTCCTCCATTACTTGTGCAGGGAGTCGGTGACGCATTTCTTCGGAACTGCTGGGACAAGGATATGGAAGGCGCTGCTGATCGTATTCGCGGTCTGTATCGGTATTTTTGCAGTCGGGAGTATCCTGGCAATGCTCTAGACACCATTGTATGTGCGACGCAGGCGCAGGCATGTTCTACCGGGTCCTCACATATGTATGTAAATATCAGGCGTTCGACATCAGGATTGCGATGGGTGCGGGCGTCTTTTTTTATTGCTGGCGGGCACGAACGAGTGACATGATCGTGTCCAAAAAAAATTCAGACAATTCAATTCCCAATAGAGTCGTAGAATATCGCCGCATCGGCAAGTCGGTCAGTCATCGGACTCTAACTATACAGGTAAGGAGAATGGTGGGCGGACATGGACACGACGAGCAGGGGCTTACGCATGAGGAAGGACGGCCTTCCTTCGAAGCAAGGTTTGTACGACCCGCACTACGAGCACGACGCCTGCGGCATCGGCTTCGTTGCCCAGATGAAGGGCGTCAAATCGCACGACATCGTACGACAGGCGCTCCAGGTGCTGTGCAACCTCGATCATCGGGGCGGGCAGGGCAGCGAATCGAACACCGGGGACGGAGCGGGCATTTTGCTGCAAATTCCCGATGATTTCTTCCGTGAAATAGCGCCGCCCTTGCGCATCCAGCTGCCTCCGGCGGGAGAGTACGGCGTCGGCATGGTATTCCTTCCCCAGGAGCCGCAGGCGCGCGATGTGTGCGAGCGCATCGTCGAGCATTGCATCGCGGAGAGCGGGCAGAAGCTGCTCGGCTGGCGCAAAGTGCCGACGGACCATGCGCTGCTTGGCGAAACGGCCAAATCGGTGGAGCCGTACGCTGCGCAAGTATTTATCGGCAAGAGCGACACGCTGGACTTGAGCCGGGACGAGCTGGCGTTCGAGCGCAAGCTGTACGTAATCCGCAAGCTGGCGGAGAACGACGTGCGCAAGGCGCATCCGGACTTCCCGTTCTACTTCTCCAGCCTGTCTTCCCGAACGATCGTCTACAAGGGGATGCTGACGCCTGAGCAGGTGGACGCCTATTTCCTTGAGCTGCAAAATCCTGCCGTCACCTCGGCGCTCGCTCTCGTCCATTCCCGCTTCTCCACGAATACGTTCCCGAGCTGGGAGCGCGCCCATCCTTACCGCTACTTGATCCACAACGGCGAAATCAATACGCTGCGCGGCAACGTCAACTGGATGCGTGCCCGGCAAGCGCTCTGCGAGTCGGAGCTATTCGGAGACGACCTGCGCAAGCTGCTGCCGATTATCGATACCGAAGGCTCGGATTCCCAAATGTTCGACAACTGTCTGGAGTTTCTGCTGCTCTCCGGCCGGACATTACCGCATGCGGCGATGATGATGATCCCGGAGCCGTGGCAGAAGCATGAGACGATGGATGATAAAAAGAAAGCGTTTTACGAGTATCACAGCTGTCTGATGGAGCCATGGGACGGTCCCGCGGCGATGGCGTTCACGGACGGCAAGGTGATCGCGGCGGTACTTGACCGCAACGGCTTGCGCCCGTCCCGTTACTATGTGACGAATGACGATATGATCGTGCTTGCTTCGGAGGTAGGCGTGCTGGACATTCCGCCGGAGCGGATTGTCCGCAAGGAACGGCTCATGCCGGGGCGGATGCTTGTCGTCGATACGCAGCAGGGGCGGATTATCGCCGATGAGGAAATCAAGCGCGAGATCGCTGCGGCGCAGCCTTACCGGGAGTGGCTCGAGGAGCACCTCATCTTGCTGGAGGAGCTGCCGGCGGCCCTGCAGGCCCCGCAGCCGGATCACGCTGCGGTGCTGCAGCGCCAGCAGGCGTTCGGCTATACGTTCGAGACGCTGCGCAAGGTGCTGGAGCCGATGGCCCGCGTCGGCGTCGACCCGGTCGGCTCCATGGGCTGGGATGCGCCGCTAGCCGTGCTGTCCGAGCGGCCGCAATTGCTGTACAGCTACTTCAAGCAGCTGTTCGCGCAGGTCACGAACCCGCCGATCGACGCCAACTTCGAAGAAATTATTACGGCCCAGGGCACGACGGTCGGACCGGAAGGCAATCTCATTAAGCCGGCGCCGGAGAGCTGCCGCCAAATCCGGCTCAAAACATTTGTCCTCAGCAATGAAGAGCTGGCGAAACTGCGGCATATCGACCGCGAGGGCTTCCGCACGGCAACGCTGCCGATTTTGTTTGATCCGGCGGGCGGGGAGGCCGGACTGGAGCAGGCGCTGGAGCTGCTGTTCGCCGCTGCCGATCAGGCGATTGCGGACGGAGCGACGCTGCTGCTGCTGAGCGACCGCGGCGTCGACGAGTCCATGGCGGGCATTCCGGCGCTGCTGGCCGTTTCCGGGCTGCATCACCATCTGATTCGCGCCGGCACGCGCACGAAGGTCGGGCTGCTGCTGGAATCGGGCGAGCCGCGGGAGGTGCATCATTTTGCCCTACTGCTCGGGTATGGGGTTAGCGCCGTGAATCCGTATCTCGCGTTCGAGACTCTGGACGATATGATTCGGCAAGGACTGCTAAGCGGCGTGGACTATGACAAAGCTTGCGCCAATTATATGAAAGCCGTGACGAAGGGCGTCGTGAAGGTGCTGGCGAAGATGGGCATCTCGACGATCCAGAGCTACCGGGGAGCGCAAATTTTCGAGGCGATCGGGCTGCGCTCGGACGTGGTCGACCGTTATTTTACATGGACGGCCTCGCGCATCGAAGGCATCGGGCTGGAGACGATCGCCGCCGAGACGGCTGCGCGCCACCGGAGGGCGTATTCGGCGCAGGAAGGGCGCGATCCGGTGCTGGACGCCGGCGGCGAGCTGCAGTGGCGCAGTGACGGGGAAGAGCACCTGTACACGCCGGAGACGATTCATGCGCTGCAGACCGCGGTGCGGACGAACAATTACAACGAATATAAGCGGTTCGTGAAGCTCATTCATCGCGAAAATGAAAAGCAGCTGAACCTTCGCTCCTTGCTCCGCTTCCGCAGCGGTTTGGCGCCAGTGCCTCTGGAGGAAGTGGAGCCGGCGGAGGCGATTGTGAAGCGGTTCAAAACCGGGGCGATGTCGTTCGGCTCGATTTCCCGGGAGGCGCACGAGGCGCTCGCAATTGCGATGAACCGGCTCGGCGGCAAGAGCAACACCGGCGAAGGCGGCGAGCATCCGGACCGGTTCACGCCCGACGAGAACGGCGACCTGCGGCGTTCGGCGATCAAGCAGGTGGCGTCGGGCCGCTTCGGGGTCACGTCGAATTATCTGGTGAACGCGGACGAAATCCAGATCAAGATGGCGCAGGGCGCCAAGCCCGGCGAAGGCGGGCAGCTGCCCGGACCGAAGGTGTACCCGTGGGTCGCCGAGGTGCGCGGCGTAACGCCGGGGGTCGGGTTGATTTCGCCGCCGCCGCATCACGACATTTATTCGATTGAGGACCTGGCCGAGCTGATTCACGATCTGAAAAATGCAAACCCGAAAGCGCGCATCTCCGTCAAGCTCGTCAGCGAAGTCGGCGTCGGCACGATTGCCGCGGGGGTAGCCAAGGGCAAGGCCGATGTGGTGCTGATCAGCGGCTATGAGGGCGGTACCGGGGCATCGCCGCAGACGTCGATCCGCCACGCCGGACTGCCGTGGGAGCTGGGGCTGGCGGAGACGCATCAGACGCTCGTGCTGAACAACCTCCGCTCGCGGATTGCGGTGGAGACGGACGGCAAGCTGATGACCGGCCGGGATGTAGCTATCGCGGCGATGCTCGGCGCGGAGGAATTCGGCTTCGCCACGACACCTCTGATCGCGCTGGGCTGTATCATGATGCGCGTCTGCCATCTTGATACGTGCCCGGTCGGCGTCGCCACGCAGAACCCGGAGCTGCGCGCGAAGTTTGCAGGCGATCCGCAGCATGTGGTGAACTTTATGCGCTTTGTGGCGGAGGATCTCCGCGAGCTGATGGCGACGCTCGGCTTCCGGACGATCGAGGAGATGGTTGGACGCACGGATGTATTGGAGCCTTCGCAGGCGATCGTACACGGCAAAGCGCGGGGCGTGGACTTGTCGCTGCTGCTTCATCGTCCCGACGTCGGCGATGAAGTCGGACGGTACTGCCGGATGCCGCAGGATCACAAGCTGGACCGCTCGCTGGACGTGACGCAGCTGGTACCGCTGGCGGGGCCGGCGCTGGAGCGCGGGGAGCATGTGCACGCGGTACTGCCGATCCGTAACGTCAACCGCGTCGCCGGCACGATTCTTGGCAGCGAGGTGACGCGCCGCTACGGTGCGGCAGGGCTGCCGCACGATACGATCCGGTTTCATTTTCACGGATCGGCCGGGCAAAGCTTCGGCGCTTTCGTACCGCGCGGAGTAACGCTGTCGCTGGAGGGAGACGCCAACGACTATGTGGGCAAAGGGCTGTCCGGCGGCAAGCTGGTTGTGTTCCCGCCGCAGACTGCAAGCTTCGTGGCGGAGGAGAACATCATTATCGGCAACGTGGCGTTCTACGGAGCGACCGACGGCGAGGCGTACATTCGGGGCATCGCGGGCGAGCGGTTCTGCGTGCGCAACTCCGGCGTGCGGGCGGTCGTCGAGGGGGTCGGCGATCACGGCTGCGAATATATGACCGGCGGGCGCGTCGTCGTGCTGGGGCGGACGGGGCGAAATTTTGCAGCGGGAATGTCGGGCGGCATTGCGTACGTGCTCGATGAGGACGGTACGTTCGAATCGCGCGTGAACAAAGAAATGGTGCTGCTCGGCCCGCTGGAGGAAGCGTACGAGATGAACGAGCTGAAGTCGATGATTCAGCATCACGCTACGTACACGGACAGCGCAGCGGCGCACCGGGTGCTCGGGCATTGGGACGAATACGTATGGAAGTTCGTAAAGGTCATACCGAAGGATTACAAGCGGATGTTCGAGGCGATTGAGCGTGTGAAGCGGTCGGGGCTGTCGCAGCAGGAGGCCGTGATGGTGGCGTTTGAGGAAAATATGCGGGACGTGGCGCGGGTGGGCGGCAACTGAGGTTGCTTATTAGAGACTGAGGGCTGCGCTGCGGGTTGGTATGGGGGCCTCCGGGCTTTCTTTGAATTCAGGTTCTCTCATAAACCGATATGCGGTCAGAACCTGATTTCAAAGGCGACACGTAAACTCTTCGCCCCCCATACCAGCACTCCGCTCCGCGATCGTCTCAAAGCAACCGAAGTGCCGGGGTCATCGCCGCTTCACACGCAAGGGGGAGGAAGGAAATGGGCAAAGCGACCGGTTTTATGGAATATGGGCGGGAGGTGCCGCAGGAAGCGGCGCCGCTCCTGCGGATTCATCACTGGAACGAGTTTGCGGTGCCGCTGCCGGAAGAGAAGCTGCGCGAGCAGGGAGCGCGGTGCATGGACTGCGGCATACCGTTCTGTCATACCGGCAAGCTGATCAGCGGGATGGCGGCAGGCTGTCCGATCCACAACCTTATTCCGGAATTCAACGATCTCGTGTACCGCGGACAGTGGCGGGAGGCGCTGGAGCGGCTGCTGAAGACGAACAATTTTCCCGAGTTTACGGGACGGGTTTGTCCGGCGCCCTGCGAAGGCTCGTGTACGGTCGGGCTGAACGGCTCGGCGGTAACGATCAAGTCGATCGAGAAGGCGATTATCGACCGCGGCTTTGCCGAAGGCTGGGTCACGCCGAAGCCGCCCGCCGTGCGTACCGGTAAGAAGGTGGCCGTCATCGGTTCCGGACCTTCGGGCCTTGCCGCCGCAGCGCAGCTGAACAAGGCGGGGCACAGCGTGACGGTGTACGAGCGCGCGGACCGCGTCGGCGGGCTGCTCATGTACGGCATCCCGAACATGAAGCTGGATAAAAAATACGTGCAGCGCCGTGTCGATCTCATGGCTGCCGAAGGCGTGACGTTCGTGACGAACACGGAAATCGGCAAGGATATTCCGGCTCAGGAGCTTCGGGAGCAATTCGACGCGATCGTGCTATGCGGCGGAGCGACCAAGGGGCGCGACCTGCCGATCGAGGGCCGGGAGCTGAAGGGCATTCATCTGGCGATGGAATTTCTGAAGGCGAACACGAAGAGCTTGCTGGACTCGGAGCACGAGGATGGGGCGTACATCAGCGCCGAGGACAAGGACGTCGTCGTGATCGGCGGCGGGGATACCGGGACGGACTGTGTCGGGACGTCGATCCGCCATAAGGCGAACAGCGTGACGCAGTTCGAAATTATGGCGAAACCGCCGGAGACGCGTCAGCCGAACAATCCTTGGCCGGAATGGCCGCGGGTGTACAAGATGGACTACGGCCAGGAGGAGGCGGCCGCGCTGCAGGGCGAGGACCCGCGAGAGTATCTCATCTCGACGAAGAGATTCGTCGGCGATGAGAACGGGCACGTGAAGGAGGTTCACACCGTGCTGATCGAGTGGAAGCGGGACGACAGCGGCCGCTTCGCACCGGTCGAGGTGCCCGGCAGCGAGAAGGTGTATCCGGCGCAGCTCGTGCTTCTGGCGATGGGCTTCCTCGGACCGGAGCCGACCGTGCTGGAGCAGCTCGGCGTCGAACGCGACGAACGCTCCAACGCGAAAGCGGCGTACGGTCAATTCGCCACGAATGTGCCTGGCGTATTCGCCGCAGGTGATATGCGCCGCGGACAAAGCCTGGTCGTGTGGGCGATCAACGAAGGCCGCGAAGCCGCCCGCGAGGTCGACAAATATTTGATGGGCGGGACGAATTTACCATAACGGAAGCTTTGGCGCTCGGCGATGTTTAGGCCGCGGTGCCAAAGCTTTTTTATAAAAAATAGATATACTACTGTTTTTTTAGTCATAAATATAGTAATATAGGGCTTGCTGAACAAGATTCGTTCCATTTACACCCAACGTAAGTCTCTAAACCCAAGC
>NZ_JBHLWN010000101.1:0-60824 GCF_042432825.1 Paenibacillus chartarius
ATATATCAAACAAATGTTCGCATGTGAAGGATTTGCTGAGGCAACTTGATATTCAAATAATATTTTTCGCCTGCTGATAATGGTTGGAGGTGAAGTAACTAGGGTAATTGTTTTCCGCCGCATCGATAACGCCCGTCTGCAAGGCGCTGAACACTTCGCCGTACGGCATCGGCGTCGCGTTGGCGCCAAGCGCGTTCATAAGATCGATATTGACCTTGTTCTGAATGACGCGTACCTTCTGTCCCTTCAGATCGGCGATGGAGTTGATCGGTTTGCGGGAGTAGAAATGGCGGGCTCCCGAGCTGTAGTACGCAAGTCCCTTCATGCGGGATGTCTCCAGGCTGTCCAGCAGCTTCGTGCCGTACTCGCCCTCAAGGAATTTCCACTGATGCTCTTCATTATCGAAAATATACGGCAGGCTGAATACCTCGTAATTTTTGTTGAAGCCGCCTAATGCCCCTGTGCTGACCCGCGTGAATTCGATTGCGCCCAGCTGCACCTGCTCGATAACCGCTTTTTCTTCCCCCAGCTGCGACGAGGGGAAGACGTCGATCTTAATGCGGCCTTCCGAACGCTGATTGACGAGCTCGGCGAACTTCTTGTCGCCGATCGTCGTCGGATAGTCGGCTGGATGCGTCTCGGCTAAACGGAACGTATATTTAGGCCCGTCCGCCTTTTTCTCTTGCCCGCCGGCCGCCCCCGTAGTTTCGCTCGTCCGGCTGCCGCATGCCGATAATACGACTCCGGCCAGCAGCACGAAACCCATGGATGTTGCCATTGTCTTTTTCATTGAACCCATCGCCCCTAAAAGTAAAGTTTGGAATGATTACTTAAACTTGTTCGGAAGCCACATGACCAGCTCCGGAATATAGGTGAGCACGAGCAGTACGATACACAGGACATAGAAGAACGGCATCATCGCCCGCGTGGCCTGCGATATCGACGTATTCCCGATCGCGGCTCCAACGAACAGAACCGTACCGACAGGCGGCGTCAGCAAGCCGATGCCCAGGTTCAGCATCATAATAATCCCGAAGTGCACCGGATCGACCCCGATCGCCGTCACTACGGGAAGCAGGATCGGCGTCATAATCATGATGAGCGGAGCCATATCCATCGGGGCCCCCAAGAGCAGCAGCAAAATGTTGATAATCAGCAAAATTATGATCGGACTGTCCGATATCGAGAGCATCCACTCGGTCACCAGGGCCGGCACCTTAAGGAAGGCGAGCACATAGCCGAAGGAAGCCGAGGCTGCGATTAAGAACAGGACCATGGATACGGTGCGGAGCGTTCTTTTCAAGATGACCCCCATCCGCCGCAGCGGAATGTCCCGGTAGACGAGAAAGGTCAGAATGAACGCGTACAGACACGCGAGCGCGCCGCTTTCCGTTGCCGTAAACCAGCCGGTGAAGATGCCTCCCAGAATAATGACCGCCGTCATCATCGACAGCAATCCGTCGCGGATGATTTTCGGCACCTCGGACATCGGAACCGCTTCGCCTTTTTGATAGCCGCGCCTTACCGCGATGATATAGCTGGTGACCATCAGCGACAAGCAGAGAATAATGCCAGGTACAATGCCTGCGAGAAACAAGCTCGTAATCGAGATGCCGCCGCCGGCTGCCAGCGAATACAGCACGAGATTGTGGCTGGGCGGAACGACGACGCCTTGAATGGAAGCGGATACCGTTACGCCGACGGTATAATCGGTATCATAGCCTTTTTTCTTCATCATCGGAATCATAACCGACCCGATCGAGGATACGTCGGCCACCGCGGAGCCCGATATGTTCCCGAAGAACATGCAAGCCACACAGTTGACCATGGCCAGCCCCCCGCGAATCGCTCCCACGATGACCTGCGCCATATTGATGAGCCGCAGCGCCATCCGGCCCTCGCTCATGATTTGACCGGCCAGAATGAAGAACGGAATCGTAAGGAGCGAATAAGAATTCATCCCTTGAATCATCGTCTGGCCTACGGTCGCGAGCGGCACCTTCAAGTATAGAAGCGTCAAGATGGATGAGCCTGCCAGCGAGAGCGAAATGGGAAAGCGAAGCAGGACAAGCAGTACAAAGCTGATCGATAAGATCCAAATTGCGGTGGAAGTATCCATCATTCGTGTCCGCCTCCGATATCTCCGTGTCTGGACGTGTTGATGCCGAACAGCTGCAGCAGCGCATACACGCAGGTCATCAGTCCGGTGAGCGGCATTACGGCATACAAAATACTGTTGGGTAATCCGGTTGCCGGAAGCTCCGATTCATTCATCATTTTTGTGAAATCCCATCCGTAATACATTAAATATCCGCCGAAAGCGATGATGCTTACCGCGATCACTTTATCAAGCAACCAATTGAATTGCTGCGGCAGCTTGCTTGTAAAGGAATCGATACCCAGATGAAGCTTCTCCCGGAATCCGATCGCTATGCCCATGAATGCGAACCATACGAGCAGAAGCAGCGTAATCTCCTCGGACCAGAACAGTACGAAGTGAAACAGCTTCCGGGTCAATACCTGCAGCGTAACGATGAGAATCATCGACAGCAATCCGATGAGCGCCACGTTCTCAAAGAACCGGTCGATCGCGAGTAATGCTCGTTTGACTTGCTGCAATGCGGCCCCTCCTTTTGGTCATTGTATTCAACCGGTTATGCCGTTATTATAGCGCTTACATTTGAACGGACGTAACGCCAGCCCTTTTAGTTTTTTTTGTAGTTTTTTTAGGTATCACTATCAGATGCCATATAAAAAAAACCGAAGGCGCCTTCGCTTCGCACGGACAGCGGGACCTTCGGGTTATGTGGGTACTATTTTTTATCCAATGCTTTTCGCATAGCAGCGGCTCGACGGGCAATCTACGTATTCTCCGTAGCTCGGGATCGGCGCAAAGCCATGCTTCACGTAAAGCGCAATCGCCTCAGGCTGCTCTTCACCGGTCTCCAGCAGCAGCTCCTTAAAGCCGCGTTCAATGGAACGAGCTTCCAAGTATTCCAGCATACGCGATGCGATGCCCCGTTTGCGGAATGCCGGATCGACGAAAAAGCGCTTCAGCTCGGCTTGCTCGCCGTTCAGCGGCCGGATGGCGCTGCAGCCGACAGCCTGTCCGCTAATGAAGGTAACGATAAACGTAACCTCATCCATCTCCGGAGCATCCAAATCTAGCGTAAAAATTTCTTCAACCGGATACCGCTGCTGCAAGTCCTCGTCCAGCTTGGCGATCAAGCTGCGAAGATCGGCGTTCGTTGCCGCCACCTCGCGAATGATGAGATCATCCCATGACGGTTTATTCATGAATGGCCTCCCACAATTTACTCGACATATGATGCGGCCCCGTTTCCGGCTGCGCCTTACGCAGCGCCGCCTCTCCCCGCAGCCGCTCGTTCTCCGCGAGCAGCGCCGCAAAATCGGCCGCCAGCTGCTCATAGCTCTCGATCATGTGCAGCAGCTCTTCACGTTCATAACCGGCATCGGCAAACAACTGCCGAAGCGCTTCCCGCCACACTAGCGGACTTCCTTTTCCCGACACAATAGCATCCCCTTTCCCGTTAAGCGTCGCCGAACCGGATTTGCACAGCCGGCAGCGGCGCACCGTGCAGCTCGTGCGGATACCCAAGCGAACCGTTCACGAACCGGCAGCCATGCCGCACATAATCATCCCGGCGATGAACATGTCCGTAGCACCACAGCTTCCCTTCGGCATGCTTCCGGTACGGCTCCGCGTCAAAATAATAATAACTCGTCGAACGCTCCAGCTCCCGTCCTTCCGGCACGCGGCTCCAATCCGGAGCCACGTGCGTGACGATAACGTCGGCTCTCTCCACGATCCGTCCCAGCTTCCGCTTCTCTTCCCGGATCAGCTCCTCGAGCCACCCGGCCGGCCCGGCAATAAAGCGGGAATCGTTCGAGTGCTGTTTCCAATGATCGTAAATGCGCGCATAATGGCCGCCCAATATTTGAATGCCGTATTGAAAATCGTACCACATCGTACAGCCGCCGTAGGTGACCCCGTCCACCTTCACGCAGCTGCCGTCCAGGAAATGGACGTTCGGTATGCGCTGCAGCATTCGGCGCAGCTCGTCCACCCGGAGCGCGGACCGGTACTTATATTTGTGACGCTCCGCCGGCGTTTGCAAATAATAATCGTGATTGCCTGCCACGACGAGCACATGCCGGTACACTTCAGCCAGCTTGCGCAACAGCGTTACGTTTTGTTTATTGATATGTCCGACATCCCCGGCAACGACAAGCACCTGCGAAGGAATGTCCGGTACGACGGCCTTCAACAGCCGATGCAGCTGCTGCGCGGAGAAGATCGGATTCCACGACGGCCGCACCCAGAAGTCCACATGGAGATCGGAAATCAGGTCAAAGCTTGGCATGCGTTCACCCCCGGCTAGACGTCTCGATGTCGATATGGATAGATTACCATAGGTTGCAACATGGAAAAAGATGCATTTCCACCCGACCTACAGATCCGCCTCACTTCCCCGCTCCGCCCGCATGCGGGGCATCGCCGCCCAGCGCACCCACGCCCAAGTGACCAGTAGGCCTACAGCCGTAATCCAGTACGGCAGCAGCGTATTCCTCGATTGCAGCACAATGCCTCCGACGTAGGCGGCCAGCGCGCCTCCCCCGGCGCGAAATACGCTGCGCAGCGCGGCGAACCGGTTGCGTTCCGCTTCGGGCACAGCCGACATCGTCTCGCTTTCAATCATGTTGTTCAACAGCGTAAAACAGCCTCCGCGCACAACCAGCACGGCGGCAAACCAATAAGCCCCGAGCGGGATACCGAGCGCGAACGAAAATAGGACATTCAGCGCGAACACTGCATCGAACGCTTTGGCAGGTCCCAGCCTTTCCAGCAGCATCGGCATCAGCAGCGACCCGATGAACAGCGCGAAGCCGTTCGCACTCAGCAGCAGCGACACTTGCTCATCCGACCATCCGTACCGGTATTGCACGATGACATTCGCATAAGGACCGGCAATATTGAAGCTGAAGCTGAATAAAAAGACGGAGCCCGATAAAATGAGCAGCTTGACCGGGGATGAACGTCGGAGCGGCGGATTGGCGGACACGTATGTCGACCGTTCCGGCGGCGGCCGTTTGGCCGGCTTGTCGACCGGAAGCAGAATAGCGCGCAGAACGGCTCCTGCCGCTATGCAGGCTGCTCCCAAATAAAACGTGTTTTGATACAATGTCGTCATCCCGCCCAGCAGACCGGGCAAATAGCCGCCGAGCAGCGTACCGACGCCGGTGAACAAAGTGAATACCGCGAAGAGCATGGAATACGCAAGCGTCTCTTGTTTTTTCTCCGAACAATACTGAAAGAGCAGCTGGATTTCGCTTGTGACGAGAAACGTCAGTCCGACCGACCACGTCAGCATCGCAAGGAGCATATGCAGCTGCGTGAAGCCGAGGCCGAAGCCTGCGGTCGCGGCGCCCATCAGCAGCATGCCGGCCGTGAGCATCCGTTTGCGTCCGAGCCGGGTAACGAGCATGCCGGCGGGCAGTCCGACAAGCCCGGCCGCGAGCGTGCCTGCGGATGTAATCATCCCGATCTGCTGCGGATCGATGTGCAGGGCAAGCATGTGGAGATTTTGAATCATTGTGAGAATGCCGATCCCGATACCGAGCAGCATCTCGGTACCGATAAAGCGAAGAACGCCATCCGGCAGCGCAAGTACCGCGCGAAACGTTGACATTTGTTGTGCCGGTTCCCCCTTCGTTGTCGCGGTCCCAATTAATAGTCCTGTGGTCAATTAGTCCGCATGTCCATATGCTACTCCCGATGGATATTATTTGCAATATGCACTGGCTATTCTGCGCTAAAACTGGGACAATAGAAGGCATAATTCCATATGGGAAGGTGACCCTCCTATGCAGCTCATCGATCGAAAACGGCTGGAGACGGCACTCTCCAGCTTTGCCGGCGCTACCGTCTTCACCCATATCGAGGTAACTCCAGGCGGCTTTGCCCGCAACATCCCGGTCCATATTATTGAAACCTATCTTCACGGAGAAGGCCCTTATCGTGCGGCGCTCAGGCTGGAGGAGCAAGGCTGGATTCGCGTGGAAGGCTTGACCCACATGGTACTGGACGAGAACGGACGGCTGCTGCTCGCCGGACACGACGCCGAGGGCAAGCTGACAACGGCTCTCGAGCTGTCCCGCACTCGTTTTGATTAGAAAGGAGACCTGCCAGATGACCTCATCAACGCTGCGAATGCTGCTCGTCCTTGCCCATCCCGACGATGAAACGTTTATATTCGGCGGTACGATCGCGAAGTACGCCGAGCAAGGCGTCGAGATCTCCCTCGTCTGCGCAACGAAGGGAGAGATGGGACGGCGCATGGGCAATCCGCCGTTCGTAAACCGGGAAACGATGCCGCTGCTGCGCGAAGGCGAGCTGCGCGAGGCGTGCCGGCTGCTCGGCATTCGGGAGCTTCATTTTCTCGGCCTTCGGGACAAGCTTGTAGAGTGCGAACCGGTCGACCGTCTCGCCGGTACGGTTGCCGCCCATATTCACCGTCACCGGCCCCACATCGTCCTGACCTTCCATGAGAGAATCGGCGGCCATCCGGACCATTGCGCCATCGGACGGGCGACCCGAGTCGCTTGCGAATCGCTGCGCGTCGTCTACCCCGAGCTGCGGCTCTACTATATTTCGTTCGGCGAAGCGATGAAGCGACCGGAGCGATACGGCTTCTGTAGAGAGCAAGTTACGAGAATCGACATCAGCGCTTACCGGAAAGCGAAAATGCTGGCGTTCCGGGCCCACCGTTCCCAAACCGAGCTGGACCGCGGACTGTGGGGCCCGGACGAGGAAGTAGCCCGGCAATTCGGGACAACGGAATACTTTATTCAGGCCGAACCTCCGTTCTCCCCCGGCGAAAACGACTTGTTTTCAGGATTTCGATGAAAAAAGTTTCAAACTGTGATGTGATTCCTATTTATCCTCGCCGCAACGTCCTATAATGAAATTATCTTCTTAGCCGATTGCAGGTGAGCTCATGATGACAGATGACTTGATGTATCCAAAAGACTCGCGGCTCAAAGAGACGGACGAGCGATATCGATCCTTGTTTGAATACAATCCTAATGCCATATTTATCCTTGACCGGGAAGGCGTTTGCCAAGCATACAATCCGGCTGCAGCGCTGCTCTTGGGCGGCTGTACGCCGGACATGCAGGATCAGCCCCTGGCGGCATGGTTGAAATCGGAGGAAGCTTCCGTATTCGCCGAAGCATGCATCCGCACTTGGGAAACAGGCGAAACTGCGCATGTAGAGACGACGCTGCTCCTTCGCGGCTCGAGACGCATCGATGTTACGATTACGCTGCTGCCAAGCCTCGTGCAAGGACATATCGACAGCCTGTTTTGCATCGTTCAGGACATTACGCAGCGCAAGAGCGACGAGATGACGATTAACCATCTCGCATATCACGACAGCTTGACCGGACTTCCGAACCGTCGTTTGCTGCAGGATCGGCTGACTGCCATGCTCTCCCCATCTTCTGTTGCACGTCCGGGCGCAGCGGCAAGCTTCGCGATCATGCTGCTCGACCTGGACGGCTTCAAAAACGTCAACGATACGCTAGGTCACTTGATCGGCGATGAAACGATCCGCTATGCCTCCATGCGATTGGAAAACTGCGTAAGGGATCTCGACCTGGTCGCCCGCATCGGCGGCGACGAATTCGTCGTGCTTCTCTCCTCCATCGATACGCCGAAGCAGGTGGCCGAGATTGCCGAACGCATGATCGGCGAGCTGTCGAAGCCGTTCTTCGTCCACGGCCATTCCGTCACCTTATCGGCCAGCGTCGGTATCGCGATGTATCCCGACGACGGCGATTGTCCGGATTCGCTGCTGAGGCTCGCCGACAAGGCGATGTACCGTGTCAAAGAACGCGGCAAGAACGATTACGCATTCGCCTATGGAGAACATCAGACGATCGCTTACAACAGCTTAGCGGGGATGCGCGATGCGCTTGCCGCAGGACAGTTCCTCCTGCATTACCAGCCGCTGATGGATACGCAGCTTGACCGTCCGGTCGGCTTTGAAGCGCTGCCGCGGTGGCGGCCGGACGGCGGAAGGCTGCTGCTGCCCGATCAATTTATTTCCATCGCCGAAGCGAACGGGTTCATCGAACCGTTGACCGACTGGGTGCTGCGTTCCGGCTGTGCCCAAATCCATGAATGGAACTCTGCATGGAACGCGGCCCTGCGCCTGCACGTAAACGTCTCGATTCGCCAGCTCGGCCGCAGCCGAACGGCGAACCGGCTGCTAAACGTCTTGGAAGAGGAGTCCTTTCCCCCGTCTTTGCTTACGCTGGAAATCAACGAAACCGACCTCCTGCACGATCTGGAGCAAGCCGCCCGGCTGCTGCAGGAGCTGTACGAAGCGGGCGTGCGGATTGCGGTCGACGACTTCGGCTCCGGTTATTCGCCGTTTGGCTTTCTCCGCCGCTATCCGGTGCATTCGATCAAGCTGGATCCTTGCTTGATCCGGAACATCGGCAGTGTCAGGGATTCACAGCTCGTCACGGCGATCACCCGGCTGGCGGAGCAGCTCGAGCTGGATGTCGTCGCCGAAGGCGTGGAGACGGCGGAGCAGCGGAAGGCGCTGCCCGGGCTCGGCTGCCGGATCATGCAGGGGTACCTGTTCGGCATGCCGAAGCAAGCGGAGTCGATATCGGACGAATACGGTGCTATATGAAACAATCCCGGTTTCACCTGAGACGTTGAACTGTCCGGCTGGTGAACCCGGGATTTTTGTTATTGTGTGGATGAAACGTTAGCTGCGCGGCTTGGCGCGATTCGTCGGCGTCGCTTGCAGCGGATCGTCAGGCCAATAATGCTTCGGATACCGCCCCTTTAGATCTTTTTTCACCTCGAAATACGTCGAACGCCAGAACGAAGCGAGGTCCTTCGTCACCTGTACCGGCCGCTGAGCCGGCGACAGCAGGTGCAGCGTCAGCGGCACTCGCCCGCCTGCAATGCGCGGCGTCTCCGTCCAGCCGAACACCTCTTGCAGCCGTACGGCAAGCGTCGGCTGCTCCGGATCGCCGTAATCGACCGGAATCCGCGACCCGCTAGGCACCGTAATGTGCGTCGGCGCTTCCCGTTCCAGCCGGGAGCGCTGCTCCCAGCTTAATCCCGCCTCAAGTACTGCCGTCATGGAAAGGCGCTGCAGGTCGGAGCGTCCGCGCATGCCGCCGACATGCGGGCCGAGCCAGTCGTCGAGCGCTGCCAGCAAGCCCTCCTCCGACATATCCGGCCATGAATCCGGATCGTTGCGATGCAGGAAGCCGATTCGCTCCTTTAGCTGCTCGGATGCCTTCGACCATGGAAGTATCGTTAAGCCTGCGCTGCGAATGCCGCTTAGCAATGCCGCGCGCAGCTCATCCTCAGGCGGCTTGTCCCAGATCGCTTCCTTGAGCGTAAGCACGCCGAGCTTCCGTTTTATTCGCGCCAGCACCTGCTGCCGTTCGCCGTCCCATTCGAACGAGGCTTCTTGGACGATGCGATCCGGCATCGCCCGCTCCAGTTCAGGGAGGCTGACCGGCGCGGCGAGCCAGATCCGGCTCTCGGTGCCGCCGTCGTCCACATCGGCGGCGACGATATACGGCGCTGCGGCGAGCCGCTGATCGCCGCCCAGCGCGGCGCCCCGCCCGCCGCTCAGCAGGAACTTGCCGCCGCCGCGCGCTTGCCCGACCCGGTCCGGGTAAGCGAAGGCGAGCAGCATCCCGGCTTCGTCCGGGATGCCTCTCGCGCCGGCGGGGATGCCGAGCATCCGCCGCCAGGCGCCCGCTTCGGCGGCGGCGCGGCTCGCCGCCGCCGGGTCCGCGCCGGCGGTCCGGGCGTCTGCGCCGGCCGCCAGGGCGTGCAGCGCCTCCACGCGGAGGCGCATATCCGCGTCGGCGCCGCCGGGGGCGCCGCGCAGCAGGTCCCGCTCGCCGAGCAGAGCGGCGAGCTCGCAGGCCAGCGCGCCGCGCCCGAGCTCAGCGCCGCGCAGCAGCATGTGCGCGAGCCGTGGCGCTGCGCCCAGCTCGGCCATACGCCGGCCGTGGGCGGTCACCGTCCCGGCCGCGTCCAGCGCGCCGAGCTCCGCCAGCAGCTCGCGCGCCTGCTCGTACGCCGCCGCCGGCGGCGGCGTGAGCCAAGCGAGCTCGGCCGGATCGCGAACGCCCCACACGGCCAGCTCGAGCGCGAGCGAGCTCAGGTCGGCCTCCAGCACTTCCGGCTTGCCGTGCGCCGGCAGCCGCCGCTCCTCCTCCTCGCTCCAAAGCCGATAGCAGACGCCCGGTCCGAGACGTCCGGCGCGGCCGCGCCGCTGATCCGCCGAAGACAGCGGCACAGGCACCGTCTCAAGCCGCGTCATCCCGCTCCGCGGCGAGAACCGCGACACGCGCGCAAGACCGCTGTCCACGACGATGCGAACCCCTTCGACCGTCAAGCTCGTCTCGGCGATCGCCGTGGCCAGCACGACCTTGCGCGTGCCGTCTGCCGCAGGCTGCAGCGCCCGATCCTGCGCCTCCTGCGGCATCGCTCCGTACAGCGCCGCCAATCGTACCCGGCCGCCGCCCGGAGCCGATCCTGCGCTGAGCGCTTGGCCGAGCAGCGCCTCCGTACGCCGAATTTCTCCCGCTCCGGGCAGAAACACCAGCACATCGCCTTCCGTCTCGTCCCGCAGCGCCTCCAGGACAACCGCGGCGACCGCTTGTTCGATCCCCCGGCCGAGCGGATGCTGCGCAGCCGTCACCGCCGCCGTCTGAACCGGCCGATACCGCATCTCTACCGGATACGTCCTCCCCCTGCTGCGGACGACGGGCACGCCGCCCATCAGACCGGAGACCGGTTCCGCGTCCAACGTCGCCGACATGACGAGCAGCCGCAAATCCTCGCGGATCAGGCTCTGGGCCTGCAAGCAAAGCGCCAGCCCGAGATCCGCCTGCAGACTGCGCTCATGAAACTCGTCAAAAATAACCGCACCGATACCGTCCAGCGACGGATCGCTCTGCAGCATGCGCGTCAATACGCCTTCCGTGATGACCTCGATGCGCGTCGCCGCGCTGACCTTCGTTTCGCCTCTCACCCGGTAGCCGACGGCAGCCCCGACCGGCTCGCCGAGCGAGCGGGCCATATAGGCGGCCGCCGAACGGGCGGCCAGCCGGCGCGGCTCCAGCATAACGACGCGCTTACCCTGCAGCCAGTCCTCCTCCAGCAGAGCGAGCGGTACACGCGTCGTCTTTCCCGCACCCGGCTCGGCCACCAGCACCGCACCGGTTTGTTCTCTCAAGCATTGCCGCAGCTCCGGCAGCACCTCGTCGATCGGCAATGTCACCCCCGTCATCCGACGTCCACTCCCCTTCTCCCCACTTCTGTCCTCCGCTACAATTTGCTACAATAGATCAACAGTATGACATATTCTTGGCAACCCCGTATACAAAGGAGACCGCAAACGATGATCCGCTGCCGCTTTGCGCCCACACCGTCCGGACAGCTTCATCTGGGCAACGCCCGCACCGCTCTGCTCGCCTGGCTAGACGCCCGCAGCCGCGGCGGTACGATCGTCCTGCGCATCGAAGACATCGACAAGCAGCGTTCCCGCCCCCAGCATCAAGCATCCATTATGCAAGACCTGCAATGGCTCGGTCTGGACTGGGACGAAGGACCCGACAAGGGCGGCCCATACGCCCCATATATTCAGAGCGAGCGCGAACAGCTGTATGCCGAAGCGTTAGCTCAGCTGCAAGCCGCCGGCAAGCTGTATCCTTGCTACTGCAGCCGCGCCGAGCTATTGACTATGGCCAATGCTCCGCACGGATTGACGTCCGAAGGCCCGATATACCCCGGCACATGCAGAAAGCTGACCGCAGCCGAGCGCTTAGAGCGTGAACGGCACAAGCAGCCTTCCATGCGTTTCCATATGCATACAGCAGCCGACGAGAAAACGTTCGCCTTCGAAGACCGCGTCGCCGGCATGCAGCGCTTCCCTAACGGCGGCGATTTTGTCGTCCTTCGGGCCGACGGCATGTTCAGCTATCAGCTCGCGGTCGTTGTCGACGATGCCGCAATGGGCATCACCGATGTGCTGCGGGGCGCCGACCTGCTCGACTCCACGCCGCGCCAGCTCGCCTTGTTCGTCGCGCTCGGACTCCCGGCGCCGCAGTACGCTCACGTGCCGCTGCTGCTCGATGCGGACGGCAGCCGTCTGGCCAAACGGCACCGTGCACTGAGCCTCGCCGAGCTGCGAGCACAAGGCGCATCGCCCGAGCGGATCATCGGCGTGCTCGCTTGCCTGAGCGGCCTGCTCGATCGCCCTGAGCCGGTACAAGCTCACGAGCTGGTCCGAGAATTCTCTATCAGCCGCGTGCCTCGCGAGCCGGCAAGACTTCAAGCGGAATATATCGGCTTTATGCTCTCCTAATCGCGCAATACTACAGGGCGTACCCACCGCTCATTAATGTACGCGAACATAGTTCCCCGCTTATCGACGAAGCTGCTTCGCATCATTTCTGCAGCCGAACAAAAAAACTCCCGTCGCCGGGAGTTTTTCGTCTTTTATTCGCAGCTCGCCGGCGCCGACACCGTTCCGGCTTCCACATTGATTTTATCCGCAACTTGATCGCGAATAACCGTAACGACCAGCTGCAGCAAGTAATTGATATCCTGCTGCGTCTGCTTAAACTCGCTGACGACCGGAATGCCGTCGAGCTCATCCTGCAGCGCTTCGATCTCCGATTCAATCTTCGCGACCATATCGGGATTTTTGAACGTCGTCTCGAACGCGACGATCTCTTTTTGTTTTTTCTTAATGGCACTAATTAATCCTTGCACCCGCTCGTTTTGCTGAATCAGCTTCTCCGCCTTCTGGTACTGCTGTACTTCAGCGGACTCCGAGATCAGTGCCGCCAATTCTTTCGCCTTCTGAAGCACATCCTCGCGGACGATCATTTCCGTATTCGAGTACGTCTCCATGACCCCGTTCGCCGCAAACTTTCGCAGCAGCTCTTCCTTCTCCGACATTCCTGCACACTCCTTCTGCTATTCCGATCCGTCAAACCGACAGCTGCAGCGGCTCTTCCACGAGCTCGCCCTTCAGCGTCCATGTGTTTGCCTCGGTTACGCGTACAAACGCCATTTTTCCTTCCAAGCTCTTCGGCCCGGCAAAATGCACCAGCTTATTCGTCCGGGTCCGGCCGGCCAGCACATCCGGGTTCGTCTTGCTCTCGCCCTCGACCAGCACCTCGACAACTTCGCCCTTCAGCTTCAGATTCGAAGCGCGAGCCGAAATCATCAGCTCATCGTTGAGCCGCTGCAGGCGCCGTTTCTTGACGTCCATCGGCACGTTGTCTTCCATCGCGGCGGCCGGCGTCCCGTCCCGCGGCGAATAGATGAACGTAAACGCGTTATCGTAGCCAACCTCTCGGACGAGCGACAGCGTCTCCTCAAACTGCTCCTCCGTCTCGTTCGGGAAGCCGACGATGATGTCCGTCGTCATCACGACGTTAGGAATCGCCGCCTTCAGCTTCCCGACCAGCTCCAAATACTGCTCGCGCGTATATTTGCGGCTCATCAGCTTCAGTACCTCGGTCGAGCCCGACTGCACCGGCAGGTGAATATGCTCGACCAGATTGCCGCCTTTCGCCAGTACTTCGATCAGATGATCGTCGAAATCGCGAGGGTGCGATGTCGTAAAGCGGATACGCGGAATGTCGATTTTGCGGATATCGTCCATCAGATCGCCGAACAAATAGTTGATATCGTCAAAATCTTTCCCATATGCATTCACGTTCTGTCCCAGCAGCGTAATCTCCTGCACGCCTTGACGAGCGAGGTCGCGCACCTCCGCCAGCACGTCCTGCGGACGGCGGCTGCGCTCCTTGCCGCGCGTATACGGCACGATGCAGTACGTGCAGAACTTGTCGCAGCCGTACATGATGTTGACCCACGCCTTCATACCCGAGCGTTTGCGCGGCAAGTTTTCAATGATGTCGCCTTCCTTGGACCACACCTCGACAACCGATTCCTTACTGAACGAAGCGTCACGAAGCAGGATCGGCAGGCGGTGAATATTGTGCGTGCCGAAGATCAGATCGACGAAGGCATGCTTCTGCATAATCCGATTGACGACCGCTTCTTCCTGCGACATACAGCCGCAAACGCCAAGCACAAGTCCCGGGTTGCGCGTCTTCAGATGCTTCAGATGTCCGAGCTCGCCAAACACCTTATCTTCCGCATTTTCACGGATAGCGCAAGTGTTGAGCAGGATGACGTCGGCCTCTTCCTTGTCCTCCGTCTCGGTGTAGCCCATCTGCTCAAGCAGACCCTTCATCGTCTCTGTATCGTTCTCGTTCATTTGGCAGCCGTAAGTGCGGATCATATACGACTTCCCGGCCCCGAACAGCTTCAGCTCCTCCGGGATCGCAAAATCATACAGCACCGCGATTTCTTCCTTGCCGCGCTTCTTAGCGTCCTTCAAGGACGGTGGTTGAAAATATATCGAATAATCCTTGTCGGATTTCGTCTCTTTCGTCATTTCGAGGTCACCCCTTTATAAAAGCCTAATCTCATAACCTCGATTATAGCATGATTCGGGAGACCGATTCAAAAGGAAATCCGTTTCACCTCTATGATTAATGTCATTAATCTTCTAAAATCTCCGCCATTTCGCCTGTTTTCACGCCTGCCGCATTTCCTTCATCGGTATCAATGTGCATATCCAGCGCATATTGCTCCGACACCCTTGCAATCACATCCTCGAAGATCAGCGGCCGCTCACCGTTCACTCTGACCCGCAGCCTTTGTTTGTCCGTAATCCCCCACTTGGCCGCATCTTCCGTATGGAAATGAATATGCCGGGCCGCCACGATCACGCCTTCCTGCAGCTCGACCTCTCCTGCCGGACCGCGTACGATAAGCCCCGGCGTGCCGGCGATGTTGCCGGATTCCCGTACCGGCGGATTGACGCCTAACGCGAAAGCGTCCGTACGGGACACTTCAATTTGCGTTTTGCCGCGCGCAGGGCCCAAGATGCGAACCTTGTCGAATTTCCCCTTAGGCCCGATGATGGCCACCTGCTCTTCGGCGGCGAACTGCCCGGGCTGCGACAACGGCTTCAGCTCCTTCAGCTGGTAACCGGTTCCGAACAGCACCTCAATATGCTCAGGGGACAGGTGGATGTGACGCGCAGAAATTCCGATCGGCACTTGCTTCATATGTATCGCCTCTTTCGACAGTGATAATTACCCCTCAGTTTCCCCGCATACAGAAGGAGCATACGGACCTACGTCCGCATGCTCCATGTTCATGCTATGAGATTACTTGAATTCAGCCACAAGCTTCTCGAATTCCGCTTCGGTCAGCTGGATATTTTGCTTCGCGAGGCCTTCTTCTTTGAAGCCGTACACGAGATCCTCGTAGCTCTTCTTCGTTTTATCCTGATAGATGATGCCGGTCAGCATGCCGTTCGTTTCCATCAGCTTCGTCATCGCCATCACGCGGTTCGTCGGATCGTAGTCCGGAATTTCTTCCAGATCGACGACATTTTCCTTGAACCAGTCGTATGTGTTGATTTTGTTGAAGGTAACGCAAGGGCTGAATACGTTGATGAAGGAGAAGCCTTTGTGTTGAAGGCCCGCTTCAATCACAGCCGTCAGCTGCTTCAGGTTGCTGGAGAACGATTGAGCTACGAACGTAGCGCCGGAAGCGAGCGCCATCTCGATCGGCGACAGCGCCGATTCGATCGAGCCCTGCGGCGTCGACTTCGTCTTGAAGCCTTCCGCCGAACGCGGCGACGTTTGGCCCTTCGTCAGACCGTAAATTTGGTTGTCCATAACGATGTACGTCATGTCGATGTTGCGGCGGATCGCATGAACCGTATGTCCCATCCCGATTGCGAAGCCGTCGCCGTCACCACCGGAAGCGATGACCGTCAGCTCGCGGTTCGCCATCTTGAGGCCTTGTGCGATTGGGAGCGAGCGGCCGTGTACGCCGTGGAAGCCGTAGCAGTTAATGTAGCCGGAAATACGGCCCGAGCAGCCGATACCCGATACGATAGCCAGGTTCTCAGGTTCCAGGCCGACGTTCGCCGCTGCGCGCTGGATCGAAGCTTGCACCGAGAAGTCGCCGCAGCCCGGGCACCAGTTCGGTTTCACATTGTTGCGGAAGTCTTTTAATGTTGCCATACCAGCGTCAGCTCCTTGCATTCTTTATAGATTTCCGAAGGTAAGAACGGATTGCCGTTATATTTGAGCACGGAGCGGATTTTGTCCGCTTGGCCTACGTTCAGTTTGATCAGCTGAGTCAGCTGGCCGGTTGCGTTGTATTCCACAACGACAACCTGCTTTGCCTTATCCATGTATGGCTTCAGCTCTTCTGTCGGGAACGGATGCAGCTGGCGGACGGTTGCGCGGTTCGTCTTAATGCCGTCCTTCTCCAGGCGGCCGCGCCCTTCGTCGATTGTACCGCCGGTCGAGCTCATGTTGATAATGAGCAGATCCGGGTTGTCATGCTTCGCATCGACCAGAATCGGGTTGCGGATCTTAATGTGCTTCATTTTCTCCATCCGCTTATCCATCATCTTCTGACGGTTAACAGGAGACTCGGACGGACGGCCGTCTTGATCGTGCTCGACGCCGGTCACGTGGTGCAGACCGTTCTTCATGCCGGGAATAACACGCGGCGATACGCCGTTCTCTGTAAACTCATAACGCTTGAACAGCTTGTTCTCTTCAAGCGGCGGTGCTTCCGTTACAAGCGCGCCGCGGTCGATGACGACTTGCTTGAAGTCGAGCAGCTCGGAAGACTGCTTGCCGAGCGACAGCTGCAGGTCCGTCAGCAGGATGACCGGGCACTGCCACTTCTCGGCCAGGTTGAACGCTTCGATCGTATCGTAGAAGCAATCCTCGATGGAGCTTGGCGCCAGAACGATCTTCGGAATTTCGCCGTGCGTACCGTAGATCATCGCGAGAACGTCGGATTGCTCGATTTTTGTCGGCAAGCCTGTCGAAGGACCGCCACGCTGCGTATCGACGATAACGACCGGCGTTTCCGTCATACCGGCCAGACCAATCGCTTCCATCATGAGCGACAGACCGGGACCTGCGGAGGCGGTAAGCGCGCGAACGCCGCCGTAGTTGGCACCGATAGCCATCGTGATTGCCGCGATTTCGTCTTCCGTCTGGATGACGGTTCCGCCGAACTTCGGCAGCACTTTAATCAAGTATTCCATAACCTCGGAAGCAGGCGTAATCGGGTAAGCCGGCATGAAGCGGCACCCTGCGGCAACGGCGCCAAGGCCGATCGCATCGTTACCGATCATAAACAGCTTCTGCTTGCCGTCGGCAGGCTCAAGCTGGAATTCCGGGATCGGACCGCCGGCCAGCTCGAGTACGAACTCGGCGCCGCGGCGTACCGCTTCGACGTTCTTCTCTACTACAGCAGGACCTTTGCGTCCGAACTCTTCTTCTACCGCTTTATTAAACACCTCAAGCGGCAAACCGAGCAATGCCCAGGATGCGCCGGAGGCGACCATGTTCTTGAACAGGGATGTGCCGAGCTCTTCTGCAATCGCCGTAATCGGCACCGGGAACAGACGGGCTTGAATGCCTTCCGGCATCGTCGGGTTGAATTTCGCGTCGGCGACAACGACACCGTTCGCGCGCAGTTCGTGTGCGTTCAAATCAATCGTTTCCTGGTCGAATGCCACCAGAATGTCCAGGTCGTCGGAAATGCCGCGGATCGGCTTCGTGCTGATCCGGATCTTGTTGTTGGTGTGCCCGCCCTTAATCCGCGAGGAGAAATGACGGTAGCCGTACAAGTAGTACCCAAGGCGATTCAAGGCCGTAGAGAAAATCCGGTCGGTACTCTCTACCCCTTCACCTTGTTGTCCCCCGATCTTCCAAGATAACTGACTAATCAACGTAGTCCACTCCTTTGATGGTCGCCGCTTCAGCGGCTGCGAGGTTCAATCGATACAAGCCTCAATCTCGTAATAATAAAATCTTAACAAGTGTCAACCAAATTCTATGCCTTTACTTGTTAAATTGCAAGAGGATGGGACATAGCGAAAACATAGAATTTTTAGATTGAATCCATATAAAATTGAGAACGGTTTGTGTTCGGCCTAGATTGCAACTGTCAAGCTGTTATCTCCACTGCGGATCGGGATATGGGGGCTACGGCTTCGTTAGCCTCTTGTCCCATTTCATACTATAAATAAGGAGGGGACAAGAGGTTAAAAGCGCACGCTCCGCTCTCCGCCCCCCATAACCCATCCTCCGTTCCGACTAGAGACGACAGTAAAACCAGACCGAACGCAAACCGTTGAAGCGGGAAGCGGAATCGAATCGACCTTATTTACTAGTCGATTCTGTTGATGTGCATGTGCTGACACAGGATTGGCCGACGATTCTTGGAAACACCCCTGCCTGCATTCGGGGCTTTTGATAATTATGTCCCCTGAAACTTTACCGCACCTCGGGCGTCTGGCCTCATACTCTTAGATGCATGAGACCTAGAATTTGTACAGCGACAATAACTCGATAAGTCTGCATACATGCTTGCAAAAATGCAGGGAATTCGGTGTATGGACATCGAGTCTCTCTCAATGCCTGCAAATCTGCAGGGAAATGGAGCAGCTTCTGCCCAATCGACAGCCTAGCAGGCTTTTGTTCCAATAGGTCCGATATCGGCGATTTCGCTGCACAATTGCAGGCATTCGCTTATTAACGGCCGTTCTAGCCCTTGATAACTCTGCTCTTGCGAGAAGTCTTCGTTTGCCGGCCTCCATAAATCTTCGTGTGACCGTCAATAGCGGCTGATACGAGAATGATGGATCAGACCCTATAGCGCAGCGTCCTGGTGCATTTTCCGTCAGTCCGGCAAGTTCTCGCTCAAGAACCGAGTCCAGTTACCTTGGAGGAACAGCGCCGCGTCGTCGGGCTTATAGTGCTTGTAAAGCTCCTCTGCTATAGTTTCGTACTTTCCGGCGTTTTCTAAACCTTGAACCCATTGTTCAATGCCGTCAAAATCGGAGCCGAACGCGATGCTGCGAACCCCGCCCAGCGAGGCGATCCTGTCGATATGGCGAAGTATGTCAGCCGTACGCACGGGAGGCTCGGATTTGACGAAGTACGGGACGAAGGTAATGCCGATGAGGCCCCCGCTGCGGATCATATGCTCGATTTGCGGATCGGTCAAGTTGCGCGGATGCGGGCACAGCGCCTTGGCGTTGGAATGCGAAGCGATGAACGGGCGCGCGGAACGCTCGGCCAGCTCCCAGAAGCCGGTCTCGGATAAATGCGAAACATCAAGTATCATGCCGAGCCGGTCGCATTCTTCTATCAGCTTTCGCCCCCGAAGGGAAAATCCCCCTTTGCGGGGCTCAAGCACACCGTCCGCCGCCCAATTGCCGTAATTCCACGTTATGCCAACGGCACGCACCCCTAGGTACCAGCACGTTCGCAGGTTGAGCAGATCGCCGGCGAGCGCGTCGACTCCCTCCAGCGTCAATATCGTCCCAAGCCGATCGCCGGCGAGCACGGCCTTCAGTTCCGCCTTTGTACTCACTTGCTCCGTCACTCCGGCCTTTAGCACCTTCCGCCGGAACGTATCCACGTATTGCAGCACATCGCGCATACTTGGCCGAATGGAGCGCTCCGGTATGTATATCGCCATTAGCTGCACCTTCACTCCGCCGCGCCGAAGCCGTGCGTACCCGCTGTCGAGCTCGTCATTTTCCACATAGAAATCCAAATGCGAATGATGGACCAGCTTGTCAAGCACGTCGCAGTGACCGTCTATAATCGTTTTATCCAACCCGATCCTCCCTTCCATTTCCGGAAGCCGCAAAAAAACCTGTCTACACTGTAAACAGGCTTTGCTCCTCCATATAAGTTTCGGTCAGCGCGGTTCAACGATCAGCTTGATGGCTGTCCGATCTTCCCCGTCGATAATGATATCGGTAAATGCCGGAACACATATCAGATCGACCCCACTCGGAGCTACAAATCCTCGGGCGATCGCTACGGCTTTTATGGCTTGGTTCAGCGCTCCGGCCCCTATCGCCTGCAGTTCGGCAGCCCCGCGTTCGCGAAGCACCCCGGCCAGTGCGCCTGCTACGGAATTTGGATTGGATTTTGCTGAAACTTTTAATACTTCCATGATTAGTACCTCCTCGGGAATGATGAGTATGGATTCCATTACCCATCCTATTCCCGCAGAAGCCTAAACATTCCGGCTATTCCATGACGAACTCGTCTTCGATGTAACGGATCTTGGCGATCGATTTGGCTTTGCCCGTCTGGGCATCGAGCTCCACCGTCACCGCGTGAAAATGATACTTCCCCTCATCCACGACGAATCGCACCGGCAGCTGCGTCTTGAATTTTTGCAGCACGCCGGCGCGCTCCATCCCGAGCACACCATCGCGCGGCCCCGTCATCCCGACGTCGGTCAAGTAGGCGGTCCCGTTCGGCAGGATACGGTCATCATTCGTCTGGACATGCGTATGTGTGCCTACGACGAAGCTGACGCGCCCGTCCAGGTGCCAGCCCATCGCGATTTTCTCCGAAGTTGCCTCGGCATGAAAATCGACCATGATAAACTTATATTTGTTCTTAAGCTGCTCCAAAATATCGTCGACCTTCCGGAACGGGTCGTCGATCGCCGGCAAAAACGTCCGTCCCTGCAAATTGATGACAGCCAATTCTTGTCCGTGCGCTTTGACGACCATATGTCCTTTGCCGGGGTTGCCCTGCGGGAAATTCGCCGGCCGTACGATCCGCGGCTCATCGTCGATCCATTCAAATATATCCTTATTGTCCCAAGTATGATTGCCCATCGTCAGCCCGTGAACGCCCTGGTCGTAAAACTCCTTTGCAAGCGCCGCCGTAATGCCTCTGCCTGCCGCCGCATTCTCGCCGTTGGCAATATATATCGCATTCGGGTACAGCTTCTTCAGCTTGGGCAGCGATTCCTTAAGCGCTTTTCGGCCAACTGCACCGACAATGTCTCCAATAAATACGATTCTCATCATTGCGAGCCCCTCTACAAAAAAAATCGGAAAGCAGCTCAAGCCGCTTTCCTCATTATACCCTTTCGGGCGGTTATTTCGCGTATTCGACCGCGCGAGTTTCCCGAATAACCGTAACCTTGATATGGCCCGGATAATCGAGCTCGCTTTCGATTTTCTTCGTAATGTCGCGGGCGAGACGGAAAGCCTCGGTATCGTCAACCTTCTCCGGCTGAACCATGACGCGCACTTCGCGGCCCGCTTGGATGGCGTACGACTTCTCGACACCATCGAACGACTCGGAGATTTCCTCCAGCTTCTCGAGGCGCTTGATGTACGTCTCCAGCGTTTCGCGGCGGGCGCCCGGACGAGCTGCGGACAACGCGTCGGCGGCTCCTACGAGCATTGCGATAACGGATGTCGCTTCAACGTCGCCGTGGTGAGAAGCAATACTATTGATGACAACCGGATGCTCCTTGTACTTCTTGCCGATCTCGACGCCGATCTCCACATGGGAGCCTTCGACCTCGTGATCGAGCGCTTTGCCGATGTCGTGCAGAAGTCCTGCACGCTTGGCCAGCGTAACGTCTTCGCCAAGCTCGCCGGCCATGAGTCCCGTCAAATAAGCGACTTCCATCGAATGCTTCAGCACGTTCTGGCCGTAGCTTGTACGGAACTTGAGGCGGCCGAGAATCTTGATCAAATCCGGATGCAGGCCGTGCACGCCAACTTCGAACGTCGCCTGCTCGCCGTATTCGCGGATACGCTCGTCCACTTCTTTGCGGGACTTCTCCACCATTTCTTCGATCCGTGCCGGATGGATGCGTCCGTCCGCTACGAGCTTCTCGAGTGAAGTACGGGCGATTTCGCGGCGTATCGGGTCGAAGCCAGACAGGATGACCGCTTCCGGCGTATCGTCGATAATGAGGTCGATACCAGTGAGCGTCTCCAGCGCGCGGATGTTGCGGCCTTCGCGGCCGATGATGCGGCCTTTCATCTCTTCATTAGGAAGCGCAACGACCGAAACCGTCGTCTCTGCCACGTGGTCCGCAGCACAGCGCTGGATGGCAAGCGTAATAATCTCTCTTGCCTTCTTGTCGCCTTCTTCCTTCGCCTGCAGCTCGATCTCTTTAATCATTTGCGCGGTTTCATGGCGCACTTCCTGCTCGACGTTGGTGAGAATGATGCTCTTCGCCTCTTCCATCGTCAGTCCGGAAATGCGTTCCAGCTCAGACACCTGACTTCTATAAAGCTGATCGATCTGCGTTTGCGTTTCTTCGATGCGTTTTTCCTTGTTGGCGACTTGCTCTTCCTTGCGCTCGAGGGACTCTAATTTTTTATCCAGCGATTCCTCTTTTTGCAACAATCGTCTTTCTTGTCGTTGAATTTCAGCTCGACGTTCACGAATGTCTTTTTCAGCTTCGGCTCTCAGCTTATGGACTTCGTCCTTCGCTTCAAGGACCGTTTCTTTTTTCAACGCCTCCGCTTCTTTCGAAGCGTTCTCCCGAATGAGCCGGGCGGCTTCCTCGGCGCTGGAAATTTTCGCTTCTGCAAGAGACTTGCGGATAAAATAACCTATCCCTAAGCATAGAAGGCCAACAACGAGAACGATCGCGATCCAAACTAAAGTGTTGGGCATCGTGTTCACCTCCTCGTTGATTCTCCAAGGTGTTAGCTTGGGATCTGCGCGGTTAATTAACCGCTTTCTTTGGGATTGTGAAGCTCATTATATTCATTTTTAAATAAATATACATGAATTATTGTAGCTTTTGACGAAGAAGCTTGTCAAGGGAAGCAGCAAAACTAACAAACTCCATTTATTATTAATATCATTAATAATTATTGTCGTTAAGTGTCGAAATGCGCCGCAGCACCTGCTGCACTACCTCGTTCGAATACCCCCGACGCAGTAAGAAAGCGGCCGTTTTTCGTTTTCGTTCGAAATTCTCTCCGCTTGTTTGGCGCCACTTTTTGACACCGATATCGACGGCACTCGCCAATTCCTCTTCGGGATCAATCGCTTGCAGAACATTCTGGATATCGTCTCGCGGCACACCTTTCAGAATCAGCTCCTGACGGATGAGCGCCTTTCCCTTGTGTTGGGAGCCGACACGCTGCTCCGCCCACATCTTGGCAAATAGACGATCATCCAAATACTTTTGATCGACCAGCCGTCGGATCGTCTCCTCGATCAAAACTTCCTCATAGCCGCTTTCCTTCAGCTTCAGCCGCATTTCCTTCTCCGTACGAGGCCTCACCCCAAGAAACCGCAGCGCCTTCAGATACGCGTCATTGCGCTCCTCGTCTTGCAGCAACTCTTCCAGCCATTCATTGGTCACCACATCCCCCTTGAACAGCCGATGCTTGATCATAATGTCCTCATGCACCGCAAACGCAAACTCGTCATTCAAAAAAATGTTATACCGCCGCTTATTCTTCTTCTGAACCTCAATCTTGGTAATGATTCTCTCCGCCGATTCTTGCTCCCCTTCCCTCTCTTCCCCCACAAAGGACATGGACCGTCGCTCCCTCCGTCTTTCTTTTTTTCCACCGCAAACGTGACAGGGACGGCATGGAGGATGAGAAATAGGGCGGAGAGCGAAGCGCGCGCTATGAACTTGTGTTCTCTTCTTTGACCTATACATTCAAGGAACACAAGTTCAACGAAGCCGAAGCCCTATTTCTCGAAGCCCTATTTCTCAATCCACAGTGCGTCCCCACCACGATGTATCGCCAAGTAAAAAAAAGAAACACCCGGACCCCAAACGGTCCAGGTGCCTTAGCCCCTTACTCGAACAACGCCGCTTCTTCCGCCTCGTCGTCCACGCTGACCCCCGCAGCCGGGATCACGTTCGTCAGCTGGCTCGCCTCGCGAATTTGCTTTTCGATCGTCGCCGCCACTTGAGGGTTGTCCTTCAGGAACTGCTTCGCATTTTCGCGTCCTTGGCCAAGTCGATCGCCATTGTAGGAGAACCAAGCGCCGCTCTTTTGCACGATTTCCAACTCTACTGCAATATCGATCAGACTGCCTTCGTGAGAGATGCCTTCTCCGTACATAATGTCCATTTCAGCTTGCTTGAACGGAGGCGCCACTTTGTTCTTCACAACCTTAACGCGCGTCCGGTTACCGACAACATCGTTGCCCTGCTTGATCGATTCAATGCGGCGAACATCCAGACGAACGGAAGAGTAGAACTTCAGCGCACGGCCGCCCGGTGTCGTCTCCGGATTCCCGAACATAACGCCGACTTTCTCGCGAAGCTGGTTAATAAAGATCGTGATGACCTTCGACTTGTTGATCGCGCCGGACAGCTTACGCAGCGCCTGAGACATAAGACGCGCCTGCAAACCGACATGGGAATCGCCCATCTCGCCTTCGATCTCCGCCTTCGGAACGAGCGCAGCTACCGAGTCGATGACAATAATGTCGACAGCGCCGGAGCGAACGAGAGCTTCCGCAATTTCGAGCGCTTGTTCCCCGGTATCCGGTTGAGACAGCAGCAGCTCGTCGATGTTAATGCCCAGCTTGCTGGCGTACAGCGGATCGAGCGCGTGCTCCGCATCGATGAAAGCGGCTTGTCCGCCCGCCTTCTGCACCTCTGCGATCGCATGCAATGCGAAGGTTGTCTTACCTGCCGATTCCGGGCCATAGATCTCGATAATACGGCCCCGAGGGAAACCGCCAACCCCCAGCGCAATATCCAGAGCGATCGAGCCGGACGACACCGTCTCCACCTGCATATGTGCCGACTCTCCGAGCTTCATGATCGAACCTTTCCCGAATTGCTTCTCAATTTGACGCAATGCTTGTTCAAGTGCTACGCGGCGATCTGTCAACACGGTCACTTCCTTATCCCATGAAATTGATATACCTATGATAACTTGTTTCGCGGCATTTGCCAAGAGAAAAATCGAACATACATTCGATTCGAAGTCCAAACAAAAACCGTAAGCAAGTTATCCTTGGTTACGGTTCTTCCGTAAACTATAAACCTACTATACCAAATCCGAATACACCCGTCAAACGGTTTTCAGCCGCTGCCACAGCTTCGTCAGCGCGCTCTTCGAAGCCCGCAGCTTGATCGTTTCGCGATTGCCCGAAAGCTTCAGCTCGAACGTTTCGGCAGCTTTCCCCCGCTCTGCTAATCCTACAAACACGAGACCGACCGGCTTCCCTTCCGATGGATCAGGACCGGCGACGCCTGTAATGGAGAGCCCGAAGTCCGCGCCCGTCCGGTCGCGCACACCTTCTGCGAGCAGTCCGGCCGCCTGCGCACTTACCGCCCCTGGGGCCCCTTCCCCCTCCAAAACGTCCAGCGGAACCCCTATCAGCTTATTCTTGAGCGCATTCGAATAGCAGACCACTCCGCCCAAGAACGTCTGCGACGAGCCGGGAATCGCCGTAAGCATATCACTGAGCTGCCCTCCCGAGCAGCTTTCAGCTACTGCCAGCGTGCGGCCGCTCGTTTTCAACAGCTCCAGCACAATCGTCTCCAGCGGCACATCGCGTTCAGCGAATATAAATTCACCGACGCGGCGGCGAATTTCCGCTTCAACCGGCGCAATGGCCGCCAGCCCTTCCCGCTCGGATGCCGCTCTCGTCGTCAAGCGAACCGCCACTTCCCCTTCCTTCGCATAAGGCGCGATCGTCGGGTCCGTTTGCCCGCGAATCAGATCCAGGAGACGATCCTCCAGCAGCGATTCCCCGATCCCGGCAAATTTCAGCATACGCGAAACGAGCGGAACTTCATCCTTCATCACGCCGCGCAGCCATTGCACACCATAGTTCAAGAACATCGGCTTCATCTCTTTGGGCGGCCCCGGGAGCAGCATGTAATGCGTGCCATCCTGCGTCAGGGCGATACCGACGGCAAGCCCCGTATCGTTCGGCAGCGGATCGCTGCCCTCCAGCATATGCGCCTGCCGTTTGTTGCTGTCGACCATGACAACGCCGCGCGACTCGAAAAACTCCGTCATGTAGCGGAGCGAGGGCTCATGCATGATCAGCCCCCGCCCCAAATAAGCGGCGAGCACATCCTTCGTCAAGTCATCCTGTGTAGGACCAAGTCCGCCCGTGCAAATAATCAGATCGGCTCTGCTGCGGGCAAGCTCCAGCGATTGTCTCATTCTCGATTCGTTGTCGCCCACCACGGTTTGAAAATAGACGTTAACGCCAAGACGGGCCAGTTCCTGGGAGAGAAACTGGCCGTTCGTATTGGCGATCTGGCCCATCAGCAGCTCCGTGCCGACGGCGATAATTTCTGCGTTCATACCCGATCCCCTCATTCCGTTATCAGCTGTTTGCCATGTTCAATAGCTCTTTGTTCTTCGCAAAATAGTCGACACCCGACCAAATCGTAGCCCCGGCCATGACCCAGCTCGCTATCGTAGCAAAAGGAATATGTATGAATTCGAAAGGAAAATTATTGATCAGTAGCGCTATAATCGCGGTAATCTGGGTTGCGGTCTTAATTTTCCCCCATTTGCCCGCCGCCATCACTTTCCCTTCCAGCAAAGCGATTTGTCGAAGGCCCGTTACGGCGAACTCCCGGCTAATAATGACGATAACGATCCACGCATCCACCTTCCCCATCTCGACGAGCGAGACGAGGACGGCGGACACGAGCAGTTTATCCGCAAGAGGATCGAGCAGCTTGCCGAGATTCGTCACCATTTTGCGGCTGCGCGCGATATAACCGTCAAGGCTATCGGTGCTGGCCGCAATAATGAATATCAGGGCGGCGACAATTTGATTATAGGTGATGCTGAATTCCTTGAACTGGACCGGCGGCAAATCGAGATTGATCAACAGGAAAAACATGATGATCGGCACCAGAAAAATTCTCGCCAGCGTGATCCGATTCGCCAAATTCATGCGAGTGCCTCCCCGGACAAATCAAAATCAAACGAATGCGTGACGCGCACTTTGGACACTTTACCGATCTCAAGCCCTTGTCCGCGCACGAACACTTCGCCGTCAATTTCCGGAGCGTCAAACATGGAACGGCCGATATAGACGTCGCCGCGGCCGTCGTATCGTTCGATCAGCACGTCGATGTCGGAGCCGATGCGGCGGCCGTTGCGGCGGGAGGCAATTTCCCGCTGCAACTCCATTAAAGTGTTCGCCCGGTATTCCTTTACATCGTCAGGCACTTGATCCGGCAGACGGGAAGCAGGCGTATCCTCTTCCTTCGAGTACGTAAACACGCCGAGCCGATCGAATTCCACATCCGCTACGAACTGCTTCAGCCGCTCGAAGTCTTCCTCCGTCTCGCCGGGGAAGCCGACGATGATCGAAGTGCGCAGCGCTACGTCCGGCATCGCAGCTCGAATCTTCGCGATCAGCTCGCGCGAGTCGCGCTGACGGCCCGGCCGGCGCATCCGCTTCAGAATGGAGTCTTCGCTGTGCTGAAGCGGCATGTCGACATACTTGCAAATTTTCGGATTGTTCGCCATCGTCTCGATCAGCTCGTCCGTAAAGAAGCCCGGATAAGCGTAATGCAAACGCACCCACTCGATGCCGGGCACTTCGCTGACTTTGTTCAAAAGTGCAGGCAGCATGAATTTGTCGTACAGATCGGTTCCGTAATTGGTCGAATCCTGAGCGATCAGACTGATCTCCTTCACACCCTGCGAAGCCAAATCCTGCACTTCGGCGATAATCGACTCGATGCTCCGGCTGCGGAACGCTCCGCGCATAATCGGAATCGAGCAGAACGTGCAGGCGTTGTCGCAGCCTTCGGCGATCTTCACATAGGCAGTGTAACGCGGAGTAGCCACACGGCGCGGCAGCGCCGTCTCATAATTAAACACCGGATTGCCGACGTAGATCGGCTTGCGGCCGGCAAGCGCCTGGTCCACGATCTCGTTAATACGGTGGAAATCCCCCGTGCCGACGATCCCGTCGATCTCAGGCATCTCCTGCATCAGCTCTTCCTTATACCGCTGCGTCAGGCAGCCGGATACGATCAGCGCTTTGAGATTGGCGGTCTTCTTCAAATCGGCCATATCGAGAATCGTATTTACGGACTCTTCCTTTGCAGCATCAATAAAGCCGCAGGTATTGACGATAATAACCGTCGCATCCTGGGCGTCATCCGTTAACGTGTATCCGCGTTGATCGATGAGACCCGACATAATTTCGGAGTCTACCAAATTTTTCTCACAGCCTAATGTAACGACTTTCACTCTTTCTGTCATTCTTAATAAAACCTCCACTTTATGCCCATATTCCTTTAGTATAAAGGAAAAAAGCCCGGGCGGTCAAACGCCCGAGCTCTTAGCGGAAGTTCATAAACTGTAATTCCAGCGGCAGGTCCGCCTTGCGAAGCAGCTGAATAACCGCCTGCAGATCGTCTTTGCTCTTGCCTGTTACCCGAATTTGGTCGCCTTGGATTTGGCTCTTCACCTTCAGCTTCGAGTCGCGGATGAGAACGTTGATCTTCTTTGCGTTGTCTTGATCGATGCCCTGCTTCAGCGTTACCCGTTGACGAACCGTTCCCATCGAAGCCGGCTCGACTTTGCCATATTCCAAATTTTTCAAGGATATGCCTCGTTTGGCCATCTTCGCAATCAAGATATCGCGAACGTTTTGCAGCTTGAAATCATCGTCCGACAGCAGCACGACCTGATCCTTCTCCAGCGTAATGTCGCTCTTGCTGCCCTTGAAGTCGAATCGGGTCTCAATTTCCTTCAAGGCTTGATTGATTGCATTCGTCATCTCTTGCATGTCCAGCTTGGACACAATGTCAAAGGAGCTTTCGGAGCTCATTATTCACACCTCGGTACGGTTATTGCAGGTCGATCTGGATGTTTTTCGGATTCGGGCTGTTCCCCGGCGGTATGACGGTGCCATTCAAAGTGATTTCCATCGAATCCGCCTTGCCCACCCGCAGGAATGCCGATGAATCCAAGCTGTACGTCGTGGTGTAGCCTGCTTCTTTCTGTTCTTGCTTGACCATCTTGCGCTTGCCGTTAATCAGCGTATCGAGCTGATACCAGCAGTCGGCATTCATAACCTTGAGCTGGATTTCCAGCTTGCCGCCGCCTGTGACTTGATAGTAGTCGATATTTTTATCCTCGTCGCTGCGGACGAACGTAACGTTAGTGTTCGGGTTCGGTGCAGGCTTTGGAGAAGGCTCGGGTTGAGGCTGCGGCGCCGATGTGATGATCGGCTGCTGCCCGCCTGGCTGTGCTTGACCGTATGTACTTGACGCAACCGACCCTGCCGCTCCGCCCGGCTCCGGAGTCGTCTTTACAGGCGGCGTGCTATCGGTAATCCGATTGTTCTGTGTCGTTGCGCTATTGTTCGCGCTGTTCGGCGACTTGGCATTATTATAAAAATAAAAATACAAAGCCCCCAAAATAAGCAGTACGAACGACACCATCACCATACTGGATACCCAGCGCGAAATGCGGTCGGCGCTTCGTGTGCCGGCGCGCGTCCGCTTCAGCGGTTTGGCAGATACCGGCTCCGGCTCCGCTGCGGGGATATCCGCTTGATACAATTCCAGTACCTCGTTCGGGTCGAGACCGACCGTCTCGGCGTAGCTTTTGATAAAGGCACGTACATAGAAGCTGCCGGGCAGCACCTTAAAGTTCCCTTCTTCAATTGCTTCCAGATACCGTTTACGAATCTTCGTTACTTCCTGCAGTTCATCCAATGAAATCTTTTGTTCGATACGGGCTTTGCGGAGCAATTGACCGAGCTCGGACACGGGCTCACCTCCTGGTGTACTTGGCATTTACTTCAGCATGCTTGTCCGTCTGGCGGCAAGCGCATCAGAAGCCTTCAATGCTGTTCGTAAAGCTTTCGTAGTTGATTTCTTCTTCCGGCGTATTGCGCAGCTCGATAATATAATTAAACGTACTATAATCGTATTCGGATTCCCGCACAAAAATATCGGGATGCTCGATTACTTTCGTCGAAGGCATCGCCATAATTTCCCTCAGAAGACTGTAATGCTTTTCATTGGAACGAATCGTCGATACGATTCCGTCGATGATGAATACGTTATTCGGCGACATTTCATCGTCGGACAGCTGGCTGCGGACCGTTTGACGAAGCAGCGTCGAGGAAACGAACGTCCACCGCTTATTGGAGCAAACGCTTCCGGCAATGATTGATTCCGTCTTTCCTACCCGTGGCATACCTCTCAGGCCGACAACCTGATTGCCTTCCTTCTTGAAAATTTCACCGAGAAAGTCGACCAATAGACCGAGTTCATCCCTGGTAAAACGGAACGTCTTGCGGTCATCGGAATCGCGCTCGATATACCGGCCGTGCCGAACGGCGAGAATATCGACCAGCTTCGGCGTACGGAGAGCGTTAATGGTAATATTATTCACCTTTTTCAACATTTTACCCATGAGTTCGATTTTTTCTTCGTCGTCGGTTTGCAGCAGCATGCCTCGCGTGCGGTCCTCGACTCCGTTGATCGTAACGATATTAATATCGAGCATCCCCATCAGCGAGGCGATATCGCCGAGCAGACCGGGGCGATTCTTATGTATCGTATACTCCATGTACCACTCTTTAACCTCTTTTGGTTCCTTCACATCCAACTGAAACACCTCCATAGCTACAATTCTACAAGATTCGGCAAAATCCTGCCACTGCAGAGAAAAGCCCCCAGGTTAATGGGGGCCGAACGTTTAGGCGTTGTTCTTCGCCAATTTGACCATGACTTTCGCAATTGCTTTGCGCTCCTGGTCGTCAGCAACGTCCCACAGCTCTTTCAGGACGCGCTCCTCTTTGTTTTCAGGATCGACCTTATCGGCCAGAAAGCCGCCGATCTGGAAGGCGATCTGCGCGATCGATTCATCGTTGAAGCCGGCTTTCTCCGCCGCTTGAACGCGGTCGCCGAGGAATGCTTTCCACTTGTCGAATACTTCCAATACTGCTGCCATGTGTGTTCCTCCTCATCGGTTTGAAAGTAGGCATTACACCGTTTACTATTCGCCGGGGAGGACGCTTTTATTCTTCATCAGGTCAGCCATCCGCCATTCGGGGATATGATCTGGCCCGTAATATAACCGGATTCGGGAAGCGCCAGAAAATAAACTAATGAGGCAATTTCATCCGGCTGGGCGAAACGCCCCGCCGGAATTTCGTTCTGAAGCAAGCTCTTCTCGTCCGGATCGAAGCCCTGCATCATATCCGTATCCACAACGCCGGGAGCTACCGCATTGACGGTAATACCCGACGGCGCCAGCTCCTTCGCCAGCGCCTTCGTGAAAGCATTCATCCCGCCTTTGGCTGTCGAATACACCACTTCGCAGGACGCGCCGGATATTCCCCATACGGAGGAAACATTAATGATTCTGCCGTATTTGTTCGCTACCATCGCCGGAAGGAACGCCTGCGTACACAAGAACGTCCCTTTCAAATTAACGGCCATCACATCGTCCCACACCTCTTCGGTGATGTCGGCGAGCATGCCGTAATGGGAAATGCCCGCATTATTGACGACGATGTCCGGCACCATTCCGCGTGCCTCCAGCTTCTCCCGCATCTTCTCAATCTGCTCTTTCGAGCGGATGTCGGCGGAGACGGTAAGCACCTTGGCACCGCTTTTCATACACTGCCGCGCAACCTCATTGGCTGCCTCGTGAGATTCCCGGTAATGAATCACGACGTTCATACCGATCGAGGCGAACCTCATGGCTATTGCCGCCCCGATGCCGCGGCTTCCGCCCGTAACGAGGACGGTTTGTTCGAGGAACGGCTTATTCGCTGCGCCTGCCGCGTTCACACGACGTCACTTCGCACGATAGATACCGCCGAACGGTTCCAGTCGAAATGCTCCTGCAAGCGCCGGTTCAAGCTGTCGAGGGTCAAGCTTTCGTAAACCGGCAAGATCGAAAACAGATCGATGCCGCGGAACTTGTATTTCGTGAACTCGCCCGCCAGCGATTCCGGCGAATTCAGCATGCGCAGAAACCCGCCGACACGCTTCTTACGTGACCGTTCGAAAGCCGCCGCTTCGAATCCGCTGCGCTGTACCGCTTCGATTTCCTCACGCAATCTCGCTATTAACCCGTCCGGATCCTTCGTGTCGCCGCCGACGATCGAGAACGCCTGGTTGCCGACTTGATTGTATTCGTGTCCGAAATTGTCGGAAATCATGCCTTCGTCGTAAAGCTTCTGGTAGATCGTTGAGCTTTGACTGAACAGCATATCAAGCACCAGCTTCATCTCCAGCTCTCGGCGCAGCAGCGCTTCGCCTTCCAGCTCCTGCGGCGGTTCCTTAAACCCGATGAGGCACTTGGGCAGCGATACGGGCAGCCGAATCCGGCGCTCCTTCTCGTTCACCGCTACCGGCTCCGGATCGAAATAGCGTTTGATCTCCCCCTGCGGCTTGAACGTCTTGGCTGCCTGATTAGCGCGGATCAGCTCCATCATCGGCTCAGGCTCGAAGCCTCCGACAACGAACAGAATCATGTTGGACGGATGGTAGAACGTATGGTAGCAGTCATACAGCGTCTCCTTCGTAATTTGCGCAATGGAGTCGACTGTTCCTGCAATGTCAATGTGCACGGGATGATTTTTGTACAGCGCTTCGATCAAGCCGAAATACGACCGCCAATCCGGATTATCGCGGTACATATTGATCTCCTGGCCGATGATCCCTTTCTCTTTCTCCACATTTTCATCTGTGAAGTATGGGTTTTGGACGAAGTTGATCAGCGTCTTCACATTATCTTCGATATGATCCGTTGCGGAGAACAAGTAAACCGTTCGATCAAAGCTTGTATACGCATTAGAAGACGCGCCTTGGGATGCAAAGGTTGCAAAAATGTCGCCTTCCTGCTCTTCAAACATCTTATGCTCGAGAAAGTGTGCAATCCCGTCCGGCACGCGGTGCTCCGGACCCCCCTCTACCTGAAAGCGGTTATCGATAGAGCCGTACTTGGTCGAGAACGTCGCATACGTCTTCTGGAACCCGGGCTTCGGAAGCAAATACACATGCAGGCCGTTCGGCAGCTGCTCGTGATAGATCGTCTCCTGAACATGCTCATATGGAATTCGTTCCATCGTTATTCCCCCTTCTGCCCGGTCAAGAAATAGATCGTATCCAGCTTGACGCTTTCGGCTACGGCACGTATACGCTCCGGCGTCACCGCTTCTACGGCGGCGATCAGCTCGGGAACCGTCCGCTGCTTGCCGGAAAGAATCGAGTTGAAGTCGAAGCCGATAATCTCGAACGCCGAGTCCTGCAGCTCGCGCAAATGATTGATGATCATGGCGCGCGTTTGGCTCAGCTCGGTTTCGCTGTATGTACCAGCCGCCATGGCATCCAGCTGCTCGCGAATGATCGAGACCGCCTTTTCGTAATTCTGGATCTCAATCCCGGACTGTATGGTCATTATGCCCTTGTGGCCATCGTAACGGGAAGATGCGTAGTACGCCAGACTGGCCTTTTCCCGAACATTCGTGAACAGCTTGGCGTGCGGGAACCCGCCCAGAATGCCGTTGTACATCAGCGCAGCGGCATAAGCCTCATCGCTGTACGTTACCGGAATCCGCAGCCCCATATTGAGCTTGCCTTGCGTCACATCGAGCCGCTCAACGACCGTATTCACTTGACCGGGCACAACGGCGGCAGGCCGGCTCGTATAGGCGGCGCCTGCGTTTCGGGATATCGTCAGTGACTTCTCCAGCAGCCGCAATACTTCTTCCGTGGTGGTATTGCCGACAACGTACAAATCGATTGGTGCGGAAGCCAGCCAGTTCTTATAATGCTCGTACAGGGACTGCGGCGTCGCCTGCTTCAGCTGCTCGATCGTGCCAAGCGGATGCAGGCGATATGGCTCGTTCTTGCACATTTCCTCAATGCATCGCTCTGCGGCATACTTGATTTTATCGTTGACGATCGACTCGATCCGCTTCTGCAGCGTTTCCTTCTCCGACTCCACGTATTTCGACCGGAAAGCCCCCTGTTCCAAAGCAGGCTGCAGCAGCACATCGGACAAGAAGCCGAGTCCTTGCGCGAGAAGCGACTCGCTTGAGGCGACAAAACGGTCGTTAATGATGTCCATGCGGAAATGGACCATTTGGTAATCCCCGCGTTTATAAATATCGAAACCGAAGCCGGCGCCGTACAGATCGTCCAGCTTCTCCCGGAATTGCTTCGTCTCCGGATAGCGTTCGGTGCCGCGGCGCAATACGAAAGGTGTTAACGCTGTTGGCGTTACCGACGATTCGTTCAGCGGCGTACCGATGTAGACGGAAATGGCAAACGTTTTGAACTGTTCCGTTGGCAGCACATGCACGCGCAGTCCGCGAAATTCGGTGCGCTCGAAAGTTATCATTTTCAAGGGCGGCGATCCTCCTCTGGCTTCAAGCGGAATGATACCATTATATTCCTTACCAAGAAGAAGAAGCAACCGAAGCGGCTGCTTCCTTCGTTCTGCGATCAGCGGCAAAAAATATGCTGACCGATGCGTTTATATTGCGGTCTTGACCAGATCCATTTCGATGTCGCTGTGGCCGGGTTAAAATAGTACAGGCAGCCGTGCGTCGGGTCCCAGCCGTTGATCGCGTCCCGAACCGCACGTTTCGCCGTTTCGTTCGGTGTCATGTAGATTTGTCCGTCCGCTACAGCAGTGAAGGCTCCCGGCTGGAAAATGACACCGTACGGCGTATTCGGAAAGCTCGGCGATTCGACCCGGTTCAAAATAACCGCCGCGACAGCCACTTGCCCTTCATACGGCTCGCCGCGCGACTCTCCATACACGGCGTTCGCCATAAAATCCAAATCCCTCTGCGAAAAGCCGAGATGACTCGATGGCGTCAAGTTCGTCGCTCCGCCCGTTGACGTCGCTTTGGCTCCGCCGCCTCCGGAAGATGCCGGTGCGGTTGGCTTCCATGCTTTGGTTGCTTCCCATAACTTCAGCTTCGTCTTGCTGCCGACTACGCCGTCTACTTTCATGCCGAATTTGTACTGAAAATCTTTCACGGCGCGCAAGGTTTGGTAGCCATAGTCCCCGTCGATATTGCCGTTGTAGTAGCCCAAATACTTGAGACGCCCTTGCAGCTCATATACGTCTCCGCCGTTTGCTCCGTACACGATATCCGTTTTACCGAACGTCGGCGACGATTGAAGGCTGGTCTTAACTTGGAACCCCGCGAATAGCACGAGTACAACGCAGCACGTGATGATGATCAGTCGTTTGTTCATTCCCGAGATCAACCTTTCTGTGTTGTTTGCAGCATTTTTGCTTATTATTTGGTTGAGTTGGATTCGGTATGCACGGGTTGACGGGATTGCTTGTTATTGGGAGCAAGCTGCTTGGGAAAATGGGGCTCTTCGGATGGACTCTGCCGGGAAATTAAGACTGCGCGGCGGATTGGGCTATGGGGTCTACGGCTTCCTTAAAGTCGTGTTCCTAGATGAACCGAAATCGGTTGGAACACGACTTTAAAAGCGCACGCTTCGCTCTCCGACCCCATTGCCCATCCTCTGCTCCGCACATTTCCCTAGGCGGGTGCGGCCCCGCAACAATGCTGCGGCTTTGGGGATAACTTGCGCGATGGAACCTCCACCGCGCTCGCTACGGTTTGGGTTGCTCGTCCGCATGCCGCAAGGAGGGGCCGCAGTTTTTTTAATGGGGATAAGGTTTTGCGGGAGGATGGAAATGGGCCGGAGAGGCGCCTTTAAAGCTGCGTTCTTACCGCATAGGCAAATTAGAGAGAACGCAGGTTTAAGAAGACCGGAGGCCCGTTTCCAATCCGTGTGCATAACCGTCATTTCCCAACAGTAAATAAAAACTGCGAAGGGAACCCCTCCGCAGCGCATTGTCAACCTGTATATTGTTCCAAAGACATCAACACCTCGCGTGGCTTGCTGCCCTCGTATGGGCCGACGACTCCTTTGGCTTCCATGTAGTCGATCAGCCGCGCGGCGCGCGTATAGCCGATCCGCATACGACGCTGCAGCAGCGAGACGGAAGCCTGCTTGGCTTCCAGCACGATTTGAACGGCCTGGTCGAACAGCTCGTCCTCATACTCGTCGGCTTGCTCCGCCTGCTCCTCAACCTGCGGCACAAGCTCTTCCTGGTATTTCGCCTGCTCTTGGGTCCGGCAGAAATTGACGACCTGCTCAACCTCCTGGTCGGACAAGAATGCCCCCTGCACACGGACAGGCTTCGATGCGCCAACCGGCAAATACAGCATATCGCCGCGCCCGAGCAGCTTTTCGGCGCCGACCATGTCGAGAATAGTCCGGGAATCGACCTGGGACGAAACGCCGAAAGCGATCCGCGACGGAATATTGGCCTTGATGACGCCGGTAATAACATCGACCGACGGACGCTGTGTCGCGATAATCAGATGAATGCCCGCGGCACGCGCCATCTGGGCAAGCCGGCAGATGGAATCCTCAACATCGTTCGCCGCGACCATCATCAAATCCGCAAGCTCATCCACAATGACGACGATGAAAGGCAGCGGCGCATCCGTCCCGTTCTCAGCCAGCATCGCGTTATAGCCTTCGATATTTCGTGTGCCGCTTTTCGAGAACAGCTCGTAGCGCTTCTCCATTTCGACGACGATTTTCTTCAAGGCAAGCGAAGCGCGGCGCGGGTCCGTGACGACCGGCGCAAGCAGATGCGGGATGCCGTTATACACGTTCAGCTCAACCATCTTCGGGTCGATCATCAAGAACTTCACTTCATTAGGCTTCGCTTTGTACAAAATACTCGTAATAATTCCGTTAATACAGACGGATTTACCGGAGCCCGTCGCCCCAGCTACGAGCAAGTGAGGCATCCGCGCCAGGTTGCCGACGATCGGCTGACCGGAAATATCGCGTCCGAGCGTAATCGATAAGCGCGAGGCGGAGTCCTGGAATGCCGCCGTCTCCATCACTTCGCGCATGGTGACAACTGAAACCTCCGTATTCGGCACTTCGATACCAATGGCCGATTTGCCCGGAATCGGCGCTTCCATCCGGATATCCTTGGCGGCAAGCGCCAGTGCGATATCGTCGGTCAAGCTGACGATGCGGCTTACTTTCACCCCGACGTCCGGTTGAATCTCATAACGGGTAACGGCCGGACCGCGAACGACCTCCAGCACTTTGGCCCGCACGCCGAAGCTTTCCAGCGTCGCCTCCAGCTTGCGCGCATTCGCTTTGTAGTCGGACAGCTCCGAGCCTTTCCCGGCCGGGGGCTTGGCCAGCAGCGAAAGCGACGGGAGCTCGTACGGAACTTCGATTGGCTTGTCGTTCACGAACTCGACCGAGACCGGCCCTTCCTCTGTGCCGTTCGCTGCTTCCTCCCCGCTTGCCGCTTGTACCGCAACTACACTCAGCTTCGGTTTCTGCACAGGCGCAGCCTGATGCACTTCCGCCGGCGGTTCATCGACCGCCGCATCCGGATGGTCCTGAAAATCCCGGATGACAGGGATATGTTCGTCCTTTTCCACAGGCACCGGTTCGGAAACAGATCTCGGAGCTTTTTGCGAGCGGTATACAATCTCTTCCCCTTCCATCTCAAGCGGGTCGTCCGCAGCGATGTCCGGCTGTGCGATTTTTTTCGGCTTGTTCGGGTTTTGCAGCAGCTGGAAGAAGGCAGGCGTCTTGCGCGGCTTCTTGACAGCAGGCAGCTCCTCCTCATCGAACTCATCGTCCGGAGGTATGAACGGCGCTGCGGCCGGTTTGGCAGCCTTCTTCTTAGCGGCGGCCGCAGCAGCCTTCTTGGCCTCATGACGCTCACGGAGCATTTGCTTAATCCGCTCCTTCAAGCCGTCGCTGAGCCAGCGGAAGCGGGCGCTGAGCTGACCGCCCAAGTCGACAAACGAGAGCCCGGTAGCCAAAATAAAACCGATTACAAAGAGCGTAAACTGCAGCAGCCGAGCCCCCAAATTGTCAAACAGCCCGTAGAAACCGGCGTACAGCAAAGCTCCGAGCATGCCGCCGCCGACATCATGCGTCAGCACGGCTTGTCCGTCGGCAGTCGGGTTTAAGCCCTGCATCATGCTGTCCCACGTTTTCGATACAATCATCCCGGCCGTATAGTCCCCGCCGGGGTACCACTGGCTGAATAATGTAATATGGCTGCTGACGAGCAAACCGCACAGAAACAGCAGCAGGCCAAGCTTCTTGGACGTCCGGATCGGCGGCCATGCCCGCTTCATCATGACGAACAAACCTATGTAGATGCAAAACAGAGGACCTACGAAATCCCATGTACCGACGAAGAATCGAAACAAATAGCTTAGCGAACGGCCGACAGGACCTTGCAGCGCCAGCGTTATTACGGAAAAAATGAGGATGAGAATCCCATACAATTCAAACTTCAAGCTGGTTTTCAAAGACTTCGCTTTCTTCTTACCTTTAGCCAACACAGACACCCCCACATTGTGGTATTATACCACACAACTGCCTGTGGAGGTATCGCAAACAGAACAAAGGTTTGGTTGTTTTCGTTACACTTCGCCGAACTGCGGAGCCATGTACACGATCGTTCCGGGAGCATGCTCCGGCTTCAAATAATCTTGAGGATTGGGGCTGAGCAGCCGCACAATTCGCGCTTGACGCTCGCCGCACGGCTCCAGCATCATTTGCACGCCGCCCACGTTCGCTTCGAACGCCGTGGCCTTCATGTCCTCTACTCCGTCAAAAACTAGCTCGAGAGGAATCGGCGTGTACATGATCATTGCACGAGTCCCCCCTCGACCGCTCCGGTTCGCTTCTCTTCGATGCGCTTGTTCAGCTCTCGGATCGCATCGCCGAGGCCGCCGACGGAATCGATCAAGCCGTACTTGACCGCATCCGCGCCGATGACGGTCGTACCGATGTCGCGCGTCAGCTCACCCGTTTTGAACATGAGCTCTTTAATCTTTTCCTCGCTCACGCGGGAATGACTCGTAATAAAGCGGATGACACGCTCCTGCATTTTATCCAAGTATTCAAAGGTTTGCGGAACACCGATGACAAGCCCGTTCAAGCGGATCGGATGAATCGTCATCGTCGCCGTTTCGGCGATAATACTGTAGTCTGCGGACACGGCGATCGGAACGCCGATACTATGTCCTCCGCCAAGCACGAGAGCAACGGTCGGCTTCGACATCGTCGAGATCATTTCAGCTATGGCCAGTCCCGCTTCAACGTCGCCGCCAACCGTATTGAGAATAATCAAGACGCCCTCGATTTTCACATTTTGCTCCGCTGCCACGAGCTGCGGGATCAGATGCTCATACTTGGTCGTTTTATTTTGCGGAGGCAGTACGAGATGACCTTCCACCGTGCCGATAATCGTCAAGCAAAATATATTGCTTTCGCCGGTGGTCGGCGTCGCCACTTGTCCTAACTGCTGAATCGATTCAACCGTAGCGTTCTTGCGACCTTCTTCCGTCACCGGTTCCTGCTGCTTCGTATCGTTTGCCATTCTTTCTCGTGCCCCCTTGAGCTCAATCATCTGTCCTAGTATGAGGAAGAAATGGCATTTTCATGCGGCGCAGCCACAGCAAAAAGACGACGGCCGGTCGCTCAACGGTTGAGCGGCGGCCATCGCCTGTGTAAGTGGTCTGGTTAGGTTGTAGCATCCTCGTCGCAAAAGGATGATGGGTTAGTGATTGGATCAAACTTCCATGATGATCGGAAGAATCATCGGCCTTCTACGGGTTTGTTCGTATAAGAATCGTCCGAGCGCGTCCTTCACATTCGTCTTCAGCGACGCCCACTCGTTTACTTTATCGTTCATTAATTTATTCAGCGTGTTCGTGACGATCCGGTTCGCTTCATCAAGAAGCCCTTCCGACTCACGCACATACACGAACCCGCGCGAAATGATGTCCGGACCGGACAATATCGTTCCGTCTTGCTTGCTCAGCGTAACGACAACAACAAGAATACCGTCTTGTGAAAGCAGCTTGCGGTCGCGCAGGACGATGTTTCCGACATCGCCGACGCCGAGGCCGTCAATCAGGATGTTTCCGGACTGCACCTTCGAGCCTTTACGGGCTACGCCGTTCTGCACTTCCACTGTGTCGCCGATGTCGATGATGAAAATGTTCTCTTTGTCGATACCGACCGACTCCGCCAAATTCCCGTGAATCCGCTGCATCCGATGCTCGCCGTGAATCGGAATAAAGTACTTCGGACGCATCAGGTTGAGCATCAGCTTCAGCTCTTCTTGGCTGCCGTGTCCCGATACGTGAACGCCGGTAACCGAACCCGGGCCGTAAATCACGTGTGCGCCGATGCGGAACAATTCGTCCACGGTACGACCGATATGGCGTTCGTTGCCGGGAATCGGCGTGGCTGCAATGATGACCGTATCGCCCGGAAGAATATCGACCTTACGATGGGAGGAACGAGCCATCCGTGTAAGCGCCGACATCGGCTCGCCTTGCGATCCTGTGGACAAAATGCAGACTCGATCCGCCGCAAGCTTGTTCACTTCCTCCGGCTCGATCAGAAGACCGTCCGGAATGTGCAGATACCCGAGCTCCGAAGCGATCGATACCACATTTACCATGCTGCGGCCGATTACCGTCATCTTGCGGCGAGTCGCTTCACAAGCGTCGATAATTTGCTGTACCCGATGAATGTTGGAAGCGAATGTTGCGATGACGACTCGCTGCTTCGCTTTACGGAACATCTCCTCCAGCTCGATGCCTACCGTGCGCTCCGAAGGCGTAAAGCCGGAACGCTCCGCATTGGTACTGTCCGACAGCAGCGCCAGGACGCCCTTCGCCCCGATCGCAGCCATCCGCTGCAGGTCCGCATACTGCTCGTTCACCGGAGTATGGTCGAACTTGAAGTCACCGGTATGAACCACATTGCCTTCCGGCGTTTCCAAACAGATGCCGACGGAATCCGGAATACTATGGTTTGTTTTGAAGAACGTCGCTCGGATCGTTCCCATCTGGATTTCGGAATCGGCGTTGATCAGTATACGCTTCGTCTCGCCCAGCAAACCGGCTTCCTTCAGCTTCGCTTCCACGAGGCCGAGAGTCAGCTTCGTCCCGTATACGGGAACGTTCAGATGCTTCAGCACGTAAGGCAATCCGCCGATGTGATCTTCGTGCCCGTGCGTCAGCAGAATGCCTCTTACTTTATCGCGGTTCTCCGTTAAATATCCGATATCGGGAATAACGATATCGATCCCAAGCATGTCTTCCTCGGGAAACTTCAGACCGCTGTCAATGACAACGATATCGTTGGCATATTGCACGCAATACATATTCTTACCAATTTCGCCCACGCCGCCCAGAGCGAAAATGAGTAGTTTATCTTGATTTTTCTTTGACAAGACTATACCTCCTAAAATAATTTGCGACGATTTATACAAAACCAAACCGTTAAGGAACCGAACCCAGTCACTTGCCACCATTATACATGATCGAAAACACGAATTACAAGTCGGCGCCCGGACAAGTGTGCGCCTCCTATAGTGATGGTTAGTATGCTCAATGCGAACGGAATCATGTGAAAATTCTGTCAAGCCCAGGAACACAGCAAGTCCCCTGCCGGATACGGTTCAACGGCAAAAATCCCTCTACAGCCGAAAGGCCGCAAAGGGATTCGTTTTCCGTATCGTTTTACTTCAACAGGGACTCCACGAACTGTGCTTCGGACTCGTTTAATTTGACCAAAGGCAGTCTTACGCCGCCCACATCGATCCCTTTGACCTTAAGCGCATGCTTGACCGGGGCCGGGCTCGGCGCCGTGAACAACCCGGTAAACACCGGATGCAGCTTGCGGTTCAGAAGAGCCGCTTCCGCCGTTTCCCCATTCAAATAGTGCTGAATCATCGCCTTCATTTCCTTGCCGATCACGTGACTGGCTACGCTGATGATGCCGTGGCAGCCGATCGCCAGAGCAGGCAGTGTCATCGAGTCGTCCCCGCTGTACACCGTAAATCCTTCGGCTACTCCACTTAGGGTAACCGTCAATTGATCGGTCGAGGTGCAATCCTTGGTCGCCACGATATTGGGCAGCCTGGATAGCCGAATTGTCGTCTCCGCGCTAATATTGACAGACGTCCGGCTAGGAACGTTGTACAGGATAACGGGAGTCGACACCGCTTCGGAAACCGCCTTAAAATGCTGATACAAACCTTCCTGCGAAGGACGGTTGTAATACGGGGCAACAACGAGGAGTGCATCGACGCCGAGCTTCTCCACTTCGCGGGAAAAATGAATCGTATGCGCCGTATCGTTACTGCCGGTTCCGGCGATAATTTTCGCACGGCCTTTGGCATGCTTCACCGCGATTTCGATCAGCTTCAGCTTCTCCGCTTCCGTCAGCGTCGGAGATTCTCCGGTAGTGCCGTTAATAACGAGCGCGTCGCTTTGCTGCTCGTCGATCAAATAGTCGATCAGCGGTTCGACAGCACTCCAGTTTACTTGCAGTTGTTCGTCCATCGGGGTTACCATTGCGGTAATGAGCCTTCCGAAATCCACAGCCTACGCCTCCTATGACTGATTGATAAGTTTCCTATATCATTTGTGCAGCTCGAATGTTTTGTGCAGCGCCCGGACAGCGTCGGCCATATGATCACCGGGAACAAGTACCCATATCGTTGCGTTCGAATCCGCAGATTGCAAAATCGGAATATCTTCCTTCGCAAGCGCCTCGACGATGTAGGCCATAATTCCGGGCACTCCGCTCATACCGCCTCCGATAACGGATACTTTCGCGCAGCCGCGCAGCAGCTTCGGTTCAAATCCGAGACTGCGAATGATTTCTTCCGCTTTATCGGCTACGTGGTCGAACACTGTATAAGCGACGCCGGATGGCGTGACATTGATCAGATCGACGCTGATGCGGTGTTGTGCCATCGCTTTAAACACTTGGAGCGACATATCGTAATGCGTATGATCGCTGCGAGTGACCTGCACTTGGGTTACGTGAGGAAAATGGGCGATTCCGGTAACGAATTTATCGTGTACCTGCTTGGCATCGCCGCGCAGTACGTCCGACGAAGCGACAAGCGTTCCGGTATCCTTGGAGAACGTCGAGCGGACACGGATCGGAATGCCTGCCTGCATCGCCACTTCCACGGCCCGGGGGTGGATCACTTTCGCCCCGTTATGGGCCATGTTGCATATTTCGGTGTAGCTGACTTGTTCAAGCGGCTTTGCATCTTCTACGATACGCGGGTCCGCCGTCAAGATGCCGTTCACATCGGTGAAAATATCGACATATTCCGCCTTCAGCGCCGCTCCGAGCGCCGTTGCCGACGTATCGCTGCCGCCTCTGCCCAGGGTGGTGAAGTCGTCATCCGCCGTTTTGCCTTGAAAGCCGGTGACGATCACAACATGCCCTTCATTCAGCAGCTTCTTTATGCGGCTCGTATCAATGGATACAATTCTGGCGTCGCCGAATACTGCGTTCGTCACGATACCGGCTTGACCGCCCGTCAAAGCGACGGCGGAAATACCTGCCGCCTGCAGCAAGCTGCACATCGTAGCGGCGGAAATGATTTCCCCGCAAGCGAGCAGCATGTCTTTCTCGCGGTCCGGCAGACGATTTCCATTGCTGCGGACGAGCTCCAGCAGCGTATCTGTTGCGTAAGGCTCGCCCTTTCTCCCCATCGCGGAAACGACGACTACGACTTGAAATAGTTGCTGCAGCGCATCTTGAATGTGTTCGATGACGAGTGCTCTAGCTTCGGCGGTGGAGAGGGAGGTGCCTCCGAATTTCTGCACCAGGATAGGCATCCGCTTCCCCCCTCGCTATTCCATTCGTGTATTCAATAATATTATTGCTCGATCGCGATATATTCGGCAATTTGTACGGCGTTCCATGCCGCGCCCTTTAACAAGTTATCCGATACGATCCACATATGAAGCCCGCGCGGATTGCTCAGATCGCGGCGAACGCGGCCGACGAACGTCTCGAGCTTGCCCGCAGACGTTACAGCTAGCGGGTACAGCTGGCGGGACGGATCGTCTTGCAGGACAAGTCCGGGCGCGTCCGCGAAAAGACGTTTAACGTCCTCCACGTCAAAATCGCTGTTCAATTCAACGTATACCGACTCGGAATGTCCGTAAGCTACCGGAATCCTTACGCATGTAGCGGATACTTCGATCGAATCGTCGCCCAAAATTTTCTTTGTTTCCCTCGTCATCTTCATTTCCTCGTTCGTGAAGCCGTTGTCGAGGAATTTGTCGATTTGCGGGATTGCGTTAAATGCGATCTGATGTTTGACCGGGAGTGAGCCGACTGGCAAAATGTCCGGAGTAACGTCGTTGCCGCTCGAAACGTCCCTCGTCTGACGCCACAGTTCTTCGACCGCTTTAGCGCCGGCTCCCGAAACGGCCTGATATGTGGAAACGACGACCTTCGACACGCCAAAGCGCTCATGGAGCGGTTTAAGCGCCAGCACCATCTGGATCGTCGAGCAGTTCGGGTTGGCGATGATGCCTTTATGTTCGTTGATTTTGTCGATATTCACTTCCGGCACGATGAGCGGTGTTTCCGGGTCCATCCGGAACGCACTCGTATTATCGATGCAAACGGCCCCGGCGGCCGCTGCGATCGGACACAGCTCTTTACTGACGTCGCCGCCCGCACTGGACAGAGCGATCTCGACGCCTCGAAAGCTGTCCGGCGTAGCTTCTTCAACCGTCAGCTCCCGGTCCTTAAAGCGAATCTTCGTTCCAGCGGAACGCTTGGAAGACAGCAGCTTTAATTCTTTGACAGGGAAGTTGCGCTCGGCGAGAAGGCGAATCATCTGCTCGCCTACAGCGCCTGTGGCTCCGACAACGGCTACGTTAAACAACTTCTGATTCGACATGTACAGCTACTCCCCTCAACCTGGGTTGCCTCAATATTATAAAAGAGAGTAAGGCATTCGCAGCCAGGTCAACATCGACCCGGCGCGGTACCTTACTGCTTTTTAATAATTAAATCGTTCGATTAATACGGGCTGGAGCTGTTTGCCTTGCAGCGCCGCTTCGCAAGTTTCCATAATCAGATCCATACGGGCCACAAGCGAATTCGGCTTTGCCGCAGGCGCGTCCTGTCCGAAAGGAACGAAATAAATATGTTTCATATTCAGCAGCTTCGCGATATTCGTCGCGTTAAGACCCAAGCCGTCGTTCGTCGAAACGGCGATGACGAGCGGACGCTGATTGCGCATTTGCGCTTTGGCCGCCATCAGCACAGGACTTTCCGTCATGGCGTTGGCGAGCTTGCTGGTCGTATTCCCCGTGCATGGGGCGATTACCATCACATCGAACAGCTTCGACGGTCCGAGCGGCTCCGCCTTCGGAATCGTGTCGATAATCTCATTGCCGGTAATGTCAAGCAGCTGCTTCTTCCAGTCTTCCGCCTTGCCGAAGCGAGTGTCCGTCATTTGCACCGAATACGATGTTACCGGTACGACATTGGCGCCGGCATCGACAAATCGCTGAATTTGCGGCATGACCTCTTCGAGCGTACAATGCGAGCCGGTTAAAGCATAGCCTACCGTTAATCCTTGCCAATTCATCACGCATCTCTCCCTTTCTGCATATCGCTCTCCAGCAGCTGAATTAATGTGTTCGCCATTATGCGGCCAGCCGTTTTGGGTGAGACGATGCCTGGGAGACCGGGAGCCAATATCGCCTTAATCCCCCTCTTCTCGGCGAACCTGAAATCGGTTCCTCCGGGCTTCGAGGCAAGGTCAATAATGACCGCACGGTGCGGAATATTGGTGATGACTTGCGCTGTGACTATCATAGTTGGAATTGTATTAAAAAGCAAGTCAATATTCCCCACTTGATGGTACAGCTCCTCGGTGTAAAACGGCTGAAAACCCATTTCGTACGCCCTAGCAAAATGCTCTGCCCTCCGCACGCCAACCTTCACCCGGGCACCTAAACCTTGCAGCGTCCGCGCCATCGTGATGCCGGTCCGTCCGAAGCCAAGAACCATGCTATTCGAACCGTGAATCGTAATATCCGTGTTCTGAATCGCAATCATGATGGCTCCCTCGGCCGTCGGAATCGAATTGTAAATCGCTACGTCATCCCGTTCGAACAGCTCGATCAGTCTGATCCGGTGCTTTTCGCACAGCCGCTTCAAATATGGCTTCGCCATGCCGGTAAATACTTTCGTATCCCGCTTTAATGAGGCGATATGCGCTTCCGTCAACATGAGCTCCTCGGACGCAAAGATCGAATCGACCTTGCCCTGATCGTCCGTTCCTACTGCCGGCAAAATCACGACGTTGGCCTCCGCAAGCGATTCGGGGGTCAACTGCTCTTTGCTGGCACCTGCAAAATTGTTTTGCAAATTATCGAAGCCGTACAATGTAACCGCTGCGTCCATCTCGATAAAACGGCCAATAATTTCAAGTTGCCTTGCGTCACCGCCGATAAAGGCGGCTTGCACTCCAGTCAGCACGTTCAACCTCACCCCTTCCCCGTTCCCGCATGCCCAGGCGTTCAGCACACGGTAATATGTAACGCAAATGCCCATCATTTCTTGCGGACCTCAACGCCTAGGTTATCGTATGCATGCGCCTAGTTCGGGGTGACTGGCAGCGCGAAAGGCAAAACATAAAACACCCGCCGTTGACGCGTCAGACTGTCGACAAAGCCATGGAATGTTTCGGGACTTTGAGTAAAAATAATGAAGATCGCCCTCATCCTGCCCGCATGGCCAGGTGGTTGGCGATCTTCTTCACGTTCTGGCAGATGGCCGTCATCAAGATACGAGGTCTTCAATACAGACAAGCTCATATGTATTCTGAACGTTGGGATTAGAACGAATTGCTTGTGCCGCGGTGGCAAGACAAACATAGCGCCCTTTTTCGCAAGTACATTTATTCAACGGTGTGTTTCGTTGCCTTATACATTTTTTCTGTGTATATGTCAACTTCATCCCGTGACATGCGTAGGCGATTCACAGAAGTACCGTATCCAATTTCCTGCTTTCCCTCTTCCAAACCTTTGAAAATTCCATCCGCGAAGGCATCTAACGGTTCCCCTTGCGTATGCAGCCCCGCTCCGCCTAATTCCGTATTCACTGCCGGAGGAGCGATTTCAATGACTTCTACAGACGTTTCGGAAAGCTGGTGTCTTAGACTCATCGTAAAGGAATGAAGCGCCGCTTTGGTTGCTGAATAAATCGGAGCAATCGCAAACGGTGTAAAAGCTAACCCGGAGGTCACGTTTATGATAGCCGCTTCATCCTTTGTTGCAAAAAATGGAGCGAACAGCATAGCGAGATGGATAGGCGCTTCTAAGTTGGTTGTGATTTCTTTGCTGAAATAACTCCAATTGTTCTTCGCATCCGCTTTTAACACATTGAAGCGTTGCTGGATCCCTGCATTATTAACTAACACATTCACGTCCGGATAGTTCGCTGTTACCCAATCAAACAATGCTGCACGCTCGGATTCCATATCCAAATTACTTACTCGAGTGATAAGACTAGGGTTATTTTCTTTCGCCTGCTGAAGTGCAGATTCCCGTCGTCCGCAAACAATGACTTTATTTCCAGCTTTGATAAAGCGCTCTGCAAAAGCTAATCCTATTCCGGCACTTCCGCCGGTAATCAGTACTGTGTTTCCTGAAAGTTTCATTATAAATCCTCCTGAATGCGGTTTGTATAACGTGTAATTTTAAAGTCGATTCCTTTAATGGATTGTGTCATCAACGAAATTTCAGCTAACACAGCTTGTTTGTGTTTCTTCATCATTTCAAGACGAAGCCCAATGGTGGCATCTCCTTCTACTACCCAATCGATATATTGCTTGATGTCATTTATTGGCATGTGCGTGTTTTTTAAACACATAACGGTTTCAAGGAGTGCCATTTGATTTTCTGAAAATAATCGCCTACCGACTTCATCTCGCTCGATTAAGGGTAATAGTCCTTTTTTTTCATAATAACGTAACGTGGATTCTGGAATATTGAATTTGGCTGAAGCTTCGCTAATTGAACAATACTTCATCTGGAGGCCTCCAAATTTTATCTTTCATTGTCGACAGGAATAGAATACGACTTAAACCATGGTTTAAGTCAATACAAAACGGCGATAAACAAAAAGACAGACCCAATCGCAGCTGATTGGGTATTCAGGCTGTCGACAACGCCCCGGAATTTTCCGGGGTTTTGCTTTTTCAGCACGACATTTTTAACAATCCGGTTTTCTACAAGTTATTTGAGTAAAAATAACGAAGATCGCCCTCATCCTGCCCGCTTGACAGGTGGTTGGCGATCTTCTTTACTTTCTGGCAGATGGCCTTCATTAGGTCTTGCTCCTGCACCTTCCGCCGGCCGCGGAAACGGCAATAGCGAAAGTCCATGGAGCTCTTTGGAATCCGCGAAACTTCGCTCAAACGTTTGGTACCGCAATCGGTATAACTATTTGCCCGATCGGCTCAATCGGTTTATCCGGTTTAATCAAATTATACCACATTAACGCGGTGATTTGATGAAGGTGTTGGATTAAAAAATAGACTGTTGAGACTTTCTCAACAGTCTGACCCGCCGTAGGCGGGTGTTATACTTATGCTTCTATTGTTGTCCAGTATGGCCAAAACCGCCGGAGCCGCGCTCGGTATCCGTCAGTTCGGCGACCTCTTCCAGGCGAACTTGGGGAAGAAGCTGAAACACCATCTGGGCGATGCGCTCCCCGCGTCGGATCGTGAACGGCTCGTCTCCCAAATTTATGAGAAGCACTTTCACTTCACCGCGGTAATCCGCGTCAATCGTCCCCGGCGTATTGAGACACGTAATGCCTTGCTTGAAGGCAAGCCCGCTGCGCGGGCGAATTTGCGCTTCCAGCTCCGGCGGCATGCTGATGGCGAAGCCGGTCGGAACGAGCGTTCGTTTGCCCGGCTCCAGTACGAAATCTTCCGTTACGGCCGCATACAGGTCGAAGCCGCTCGCCTGATCGGACATTCGTCGGGGCAGCGGCATATCTTCCGCTCCCTCCAGCCTCTTGATTTGTACATTATACGGAAACAAGCGCATCCCTCCTGAAGCCTCGCAGCGGCTCATCGCTTGCTCCAACCATAGCAACTGCGAACGGATTCGAGAACATCGATGCGATCAAGCTGTTGATATGCTCCATCGTTACGCCGTCAATGCGCCGGATCATATCGTCGAGCGTGTAATGCTTGCCTAGCATCAATTCATTTTTGCCAAGCCGGTTCATCCGGCTGCCGGTGCTTTCAAGACTGAGGATCAAGCTGCCTTTCAGCTGCTCCTTCCCCTTCTTCAGCTCATTGACCGTGAGACCGTTACGCTTCACCGCTTCGAGCAGCTCGAGCGTAACCTTGAGCACTTCTTCGGTTTGCTTCGGCGCGGTACCGGCATAGATGGTGAATAACCCGCTGTCCGCATGTGCCGTATGGTACGAATAAACGGAATAGGCGAGACCGCGCTTTTCGCGAATTTCCTGGAACAGCCGCGAGCTCATGCCTCCGCCCAGCGCGTTGTTCAGCAAAATCATCGGATACAGCGTTTCTTCCCGTACCGACAAGCCCGGTAACGTTAGACACAAATGGTTTTGCTCCGTCTGCTTTTCATGAAACAGCAAATCTCCAAGGAAATCGGGCTCCCGCTCGACGTCCGTCCGGCCGTGAACGGCAAAGCGGCCGAAATGCTTCTCGATAAGCTCCAACGCCTTGTCGTCCAAATTGCCGGCTGCGGCGATGACGGTATTTTCCACCGTATAATGCTCGTTCATATAGTTTCGCAGATCGTCCGGCGTCATCGCCGCCAAGTTGTCCTGCGTGCCGAGAATCGTAAGCCCCAGAGGGTGCGAGCCGTGCGACGCCTTTGCAATCAAATCGTGAACGAGATCGTCAGGCGTATCCTCGTACATCGATATTTCCTCGAAGATGACGTTCTTCTCCTTCTCCAGCTCAGTTGGGTCTAGCTGCGAATGGAAGAACATGTCCGAGAGTACGTCGACAGCAATCGGCAGATGTTCGTCGAGCACCTTGACGTAGTAGCATGTATATTCCTTCGAGGTGAAGGCATTGACGTTGCCGCCGATGCCGTCGAATACTTCCGCGATATCTTGAGCCGTATGCCGCTCCGTTCCTTTGAACAGCATGTGCTCGATGAAATGCGAAATCCCATTGTTGCGGTCATTCTCGTTCCGCGATCCGGTCTTGACCCAAATTCCGAACGATACGGATCGGCAGGTTGGAATTTGTTCGAGTACGACCCGCAGGCCATTCGGGAGAGTTTTATGTATCAACGAGAGTTCCTCCTTGGTGTGGTCCGGCTCCAATTGTGCGATGTTGAAAGTGCACTTGTTACAGTCTAACAAAAATCTGGTGCGGCTTCAATGTGCCGGGTAGTTTGTCGGTTATGCGAGGGGCGCTCCGGCTGCGGATTGGTATATGGGGGCTCCGGCTTCATGCAGGTATTACCAACTTTCGGCAGCATGAGGATGGAGCCGCATGGGATCAAAAAGAACATTTCTTCCTCTAGTTGCGTACTAAGCGCACCAAACTATATTAGCACGAGCACTTAACCGTATGGTTCATCGATTGACGCGTTCGCCTTCCGCAGCCTATATGTCGTCTAAGTTTGGACGCACCGGAGAAGCAGACAGCAAATATTCCTGCGCATCTTGCAAGCATCATTTTTCCGGCCCATCGACGCGGTCGGAGGACAATACCTCGCTGACGGTGCCAAGCTTGAGGTTTTTCGCGCGGATAGCTCGAATCATGCCTTCAAGGGCATCGCTGGACGATTTGGTCGGATGCATCAGGATCAGCGAGCCCGGCTCGACACGGGTGCCGATCTTACGGACAATAACTGCTCCGCCGGGGTTCGTCCAATCGACGGTATCGAGTGTCCAGAGCACGGTTTTGAGACCTTGCTCCGCGGCGATCCGGACCGTTTCCTGGTCGTAATCGCCGGAAGGCGGCGCAAACCAGCGGTTGCTGACCCCCAGCTTGTCCTTAAGCAGCGTCTCGGTCTTGGCGATTTCGGAGCGGGCTTGCGCCGCGGACAGACGACTCATATTTTTGTGGGAATAGGCGTGGTTGGACAGCTCATGGCCCTGGGCTCCGATTTGTTTAGCCGTTTCGAGATGCGTCGAGAGCCACGATCCGTCAAAGAAAAATGTGGCGTGCACATTTTCTTTACGCAGCGTCTCCAGCATGCCCGGCAAAAATTCGTCCCCCCAGGCGACATTGATCATTAGCGCGGCCATCGGCTTCTTCGGGTTTCCTTTATAAATCGGATGAGCACCCAAATCGTCGAGAGAAATGTTCGGCGGAATTTCCCGGGTGACGATCGGCAGCGGATCTTGCATCGGCTGCATGGAAGCAAGCTTCAGCGACTGCTCAATATCTACTTCCAGCCCGTTATAGCCCGGTATCGCTTTCCAAACACGGTCCACTTTGGCGTCGATCGGCGCGATGTAAGTCCGCTTCGCTTCTTCTCGTATCCGCGTTTCCAGGTCGTTGTCGAGCGCCGTCCCCGACTGCAGCCCGAAAGCTTGCCGGGACGACGACCGACTGGATGGATCTCCTCCTTCGCCCTTCGTTTCTCGGATAAATTCGTCCACAGAGCCAGATATGTCTAGTGCAAACCACACTGCTGCAAACATGGCGGCGAGGATGAACCATTTGCTTCGCATATGCTTATTCCTCCGGACAAGTCCAGTTTTCTGAACCAGCATATGCACGTTGGGAGCGATATAGAAGGCTTTTACCGAAAAACACAAAAAAGTTTGCGCCCCTTGCCCAGCGCAAACTTGTTGTTCGTGATCTGTGTATTACGATTGTGCCGGTTCAGCCGGCTGAAGAGTTGCCTTGCGCGACAAGTTGATCCGGCCTTGATTGTCGATCTCGGTTACTTTCACCGTAATCTGATCGCCGATCTTCAGCACGTCCTCCACCTTCGCCACACGCTCGGTGGAAATTTGCGAAATGTGAACAAGACCTTCCTTGCCCGGCAGCACCTCGACGAAGGCGCCGAATTTCTCGATCCGCTTGACCGTTCCGAGGTACACTTCACCGACAACGACTTCGCGAACGATGCCTTCGATGATGGAACGGGCTCTTTCGATCATATCGGCATTGGAAGAAGCGATAAAGACGCGGCCGTCCTGCTCGATATCGATTTTGACACCGGTCTCGTCAATAATCTTGTTGATGATTTTGCCGCCGGCGCCGATCACATCGCGAATTTTGTCCGGGTTAATTTGCATGACGACGATTTTCGGTGCGTACGGGGACAGCTGACCCTTCGGCTCCTTGATGCGCTCAACCATTTTGCCGAGAATGTGCATCCGGCCTTCCTTCGCCTGTTCCAGCGCCTCTTCCAGAATACTCCGGTTGATGCCGTCGATCTTAATGTCCATCTGCAGCGCAGTGACACCCTTCTCCGTTCCGGCTACTTTAAAGTCCATATCGCCGAGGTGGTCTTCCATGCCTTGAATGTCGGTCAGGATGGAGAAGTGATCGCCGTCTTTGATAAGCCCCATCGCTACGCCGGCAACCGGCGCTTTGATCGGCACGCCGGCATCCATCAGCGCCAGCGTCGAAGCGCATATGCTCGCCTGCGAAGTGGAGCCGTTCGATTCCAATACTTCGGATACGAGGCGAATCGTATAAGGGAATTCCGCTTCGTTCGGAATAATCGGCTCAAGCGCCCGCTCGCCCAGTGCGCCGTGACCGATTTCGCGGCGGCCCGGAGCACGAAGCGGTCTTGCTTCGCCGACGGAGAACGGCGGGAAGTTATAATGATGCATGAAACGCTTGGATTCGACCAAATCGATACCGTCGAGAATTTGCACTTCCCCGAGCGGTCCGAGCGTACATACGGACAGCGCCTGGGTTTGACCGCGCGTGAACAAGCCGGAGCCGTGTGTACGCGGAAGCAGCGCAATGTCGCACTCGATCGGACGAATTTCGTTCAGCTTACGTCCGTCCGGACGAACCTTGTCATGCGTAATCAGGCGTCTTACCTCTTCCTTCACGATGTCATAGAGCACTTCCTTGACGTCGCTCAGCTTCTCCGGAGTTTCGGCATACACCGTCGTGAAGTGCTCGACCGTCTCCTTGTTGATCGCTTCGATCGCGTCGGCGCGGGCATGCTTCTCGGGGATTGAAACGGCTTGTACGAGGCGTGCCGATGCAAAGTCGCGAACGTCTTTGTTCACGTCCTCCGCTACCGCATGGAGCTGTACTTCCATCTTCGGCTTGCCGGCTTCTTGTACGAGCTGCTCCTGGAGTGCAACGATGTTCTTGATCTCCTCATGACCGAACATAATCGCTTCCAGCATCACTTCCTCCGGAACTTCCTTCGCTCCGGCCTCCACCATCATAATCGCGTCCTTCGTCCCGGCAACGACCAGATGAATATCGCTGTGCTCTTCCTGCTCCTTGGTCGGATTAATGACGAATTGGCCGTTCACACGGCCGACAATAACGCCGCCTACCGGACCGTTAAAGGGAATTTCCGATACGCTGAGCGCAGCCGAGCAGCCGATCATCGCCGCGATTTCCGGTGCGCAATCCTGATCCACGCTCATGACCATCGCTACGATCTGAACGTCGTTGCGGAATCCTTCCGGGAAGAGCGGACGAATCGGACGGTCGGTCAAACGTCCGGACAAAATCGCCTTCTCGCTCGGACGGCCTTCGCGCTTAATGAAGCCGCCGGGAATTTTGCCTACCGAATACAGGCGTTCTTCGTAGTTCACGGTAAGCGGGAAAAAATCGAGCGGCTTCGGCTCCGGCGACACCGTCACCGTACAGAGCACAACCGTCTCTCCGTAACGCACATTAATCGCCGCCGCCGCTTGCTTTGCCAGACGGCCGGTTTCGAGGATCAGCGGCCTGCCCGCTAAATCCATTTGGACTGTTTTCACGTAAAAGTCAACCTCCTGCTATGTATGAACATCCGTATCGCGAAAAACTTCGCATTTGCATCTATGTACCATTCTGCGTTATGCCTAGTATTTCCTTCTTTCCGGAAGAAAAACGTGCTTGACAATACGAGAAAGCAACCGGCCTCCTCGGCATCGCCATTCGCAGGTGCGAATCGCGGCACCGGAAGCGGCGGTTGCTTCCCGGGTCAATCTTATCGGCGAAGGCCGAGCTTCTCAATCAATGCGCTGTAACGGCTCACGTCTTTGTTCTTCAGGTATGTCAGCAGCTTGCGGCGTTGACCTACCATCTTGAGCAGACCGCGGCGGGAATGATGGTCTTTCTTGTGCTCCCGCAGGTGGTTCGTCAAGTTGACGATGTTTTCCGTCAGGATAGCCACTTGAACTTCCGGGGAACCCGTATCGCTCTCGTGAGTCTTGTGCGTTTGAATGAGCTCTTGTTTACGCTCTTGCGACAATGCCATCCTCGTCACCTCCTATATCTTCAGAATCGCCGATAGCCCAGAATGCGCCGGTGGAGCGCCAATCCAAGCTACGGTTCGCTGTCGTCAAGGCTAGTGTCTTGACAACGTTCCCTAGTATAACATGATCTAGAACGAAAGTAAATGCGCCTTCGCTTCTTCCGCATCGCGGCGAATTTGCTCCACGAGCTCTTGAACGGATCCGAACTTGCGCTCGCTGCGAAGCCGAGAGATCAGCTGTACCTCGAGTACGGCACCGTAAATATCGCGGTTAAACTCGAACAGGTGCGCCTCCAGGGTTGGCACGGGTACGCCGCCCGAAGCAAACGTCGGCTTCACTCCGACGTTCATCACGCCGTCGTAGCGCTCGCCGTCCAGTTCGGCACGAATCGCATATACGCCGTTAGCCGGCAGTACGTAAAGACCTTCAGGTTCTATATTGGCGGTCGGGAACCCGATCGTCCGGCCGCGGGCGTCGCCATGGACGACGGTGCCCCGAACGGCATACGGCCGGCCGAGCAGCTTGTGTGCCTCGGCCACATCGCCGCGTTCCAGCGCTTCCCGAATCGCAGTCGAGCTCACTTTGCTCCCCTCGATCTCGAAGGGTCGAATCACTTCCACGGCAAACGCCCCCTTGCTAAGCTGTGCCAATGAATCCGGTGTGCCTAACCCGCGGTGTCCAAACGTGAAATCAAAGCCGACAATGGCCGTGTCAAGTCCAAGCGGGAGCAGCACACGCTCAATAAATTGCTCCGGCGTTACGCGCATAAGCTGCTCGTCGAAGGAAACAACGTAAGCGATATCGACGCCAAGCTGTTCTAACAGCTCCAGCTTTCTCTCCAAAGGCGTCAAGCTGTAAGCGTATTTGGCGATACCCAGCACCTCGCGCGGATGCGGATCGAATGTCATCACCGCCGCCGGAGCCCGGAGGCTTTCCGCATCGGCAACAGCGCGCCGGATCACTTCGCGGTGACCGAGATGGACTCCGTCGAAATCCCCGATCGCCATCACTTTACGAGGCTGCAAAGCATCAAAAGGCGGCATAGGCTCCTGATAAGATAAACGATAAACGAGCATCATGCGCCCCCTCCCGTACTAACGGGTTGTTTACGTACGTATCGGCGCCGCTTCCCGCCCGAACGAAGTGCTGAAGATTTTGTTCGGAACGAGCAATCCTTCCGCCTCGTCCCAGCTCATCAGCCCGATGAACAGACGCTGTGGTGAATATACCCGCACCAGCTCGCCGGAACGCAGCGTCTGCCCGACAGATGCGGGGAGCCGCAGCTTTTTCCCTTGAAGCGCATGTGCGGTTTGCTGCTCGCTTACCGTCACATCCGGCAGATGATCGACAGCATCGCCCAGCGGAACGAGCTGCTTGGCAAGCTCGCCTTGCTTGTGTAATTGTTCGATTTGCTCCAGCGTCAAGCACTGTTCCTGCGACCAGTGCCCCGTTTTCGTGCGGACCAGCTCCTTCATGACCGAAGGAACGCCAAGCGTGCGGCCAATGTCGACGCACAAAGTACGGATGTACGTCCCCTTGGAGCATTGTACTTCGATACTTGCTTCAGGAAGCGGCTGATCGAGCTGCGTGTCCAGCAGCTTCAAAGTGTAGACGGTGACCGTCCGGGCTTTGCGATCAATTTCTTCCCCGCTGCGGGCAAGCTCGTACAACCGTTTTCCGCCGACCTTTACCGCCGAATACATGGGCGGGATTTGTTCGATTTCACCGACAAACTTCCCCAGCGCTTCGGTAAGCCGGTCGCGGTCGACCCGTACGTTCTCGTCGCGGTCGATAATGGTTCCCGTCAGATCTTCCGTATCGGTAGCGATACCGAACACAAGCCTTGCGACGTAAGTTTTCGGCAGCTCCTGAATATGCTCGACAAGACGGGTCGCATGCCCGATGCAAAGCGGCAGGACACCGGTTACCTGCGGATCCAGCGTACCGGTGTGGCCGATACGCTTCTCCTTCGTAATGCGCCGCACCTTGGCGACGACGTCGTGCGATGTCATCCCGGCCGGCTTCCAGACAGGGAGAATGCCTTCCAAAACGGTCATTTCAACGTCTCCCCGACTTTCCGAATGACGCGTTCCACCACTTCCTGCAAGTCGCCTTCCACCGTACAACCGGAGGCCCGTATATGGCCCCCTCCTCCGAAGTGCTGGGCAATTTCGGCAACGTTGACGGTATTCGATCGCAGGCTGATTTTCCAAGTAGTAGGACCGCGCTGTTTAAACAAAAGTCCGACAAGGACCCCTTCCACATTGCGAGGGTAATTCACAAGACCGTCCAAATCTTCGCTTGCCGCTTCGATAGCCGCCATATCGTCCAAACTGACGTGCAGCCAAGCCACTTTCCGGTCATAAGCGAACTGCAGCGAGGCAAGGCCTTTTTGCAGCAGTAAGATTTGGGGGTAGGTCAGCTTCTCCAGAAGCTCCTCTGCGAGCCGGTGCCCGATAACGCCAAGCTTCAGCAAGTCGGCTGCCGTCTGCATAACCTTCGGTGTGACGCTTGCGTATCGAAAGCCGCCAGTATCGGTTAATAACCCTGTATATATACAATTGCCGAACGGGACGTCCAGCTCCAATCCCATCCAAACGGCCAAATCATAAATGATTTCTACGGTCGCCGCGGCGTGCGGCACGATAAGCGCGCAGCTGCCGAAACCGTCGTTCGTCGGATGATGGTCGATATTTAACAGCTTGGCTTCCGGAGCGAACAGCTCGCTAACCCGGCCGATTCGTGCAAAATCCGCACAGTCGATGCTCACGACATGACGAAACAGGCGCTCGGGCGCCTGGTCCGTGAACGAAAGAACATGCTCGAAGCCCGGCAAATCGCCGAATTTCGTTGGCAGCGCACCTTCGTTCATCATCGTAAACGTCTTGCCCAGCTTCGAAAGCATCCATCCGATTGCCAGCGTAGAGCTGACGGCGTCTCCGTCCGGCTGGACGTGAGACACCACCAGGAAATCGTCATGCTCCCGCAAGAAATCGGCAGCCGCATGAAACCGCTCGTAATCGGCCGCCACAGCGGCTTCCGGTCTCATACTTCAGGATTCCTTCCAGATTGAAGCTGGTGAAGCAAGTTGTCGATGCGGCTGCCGTAATCGACGGAAGTATCCGTCTTAAACAGCAGCTCTGGAACTTTGCGCAGCCGGATTCGCTTGCCGATCTCGGTGCGCAGAAAGCCGTTCGCCTTCGCGAGGGCGCGAAGCGCGTCCTGCTTCTGCTCTTCCGATCCAAGCACGCTCAAGTACACTTTCGCCTGCGACAAATCTCCGGTTACATCGACGCCGGTAATCGTGAGGAAGCCGATGCGCGGATCTTTGAGCTCCTGCTGAATGAGCTGAGACAGCTCCTTCTTGATTTGCTCGCCGACCCGGCTTTGACGCACTTTGGTCATAGGAATCACCTCTCTACGGTTTCCATGATAAAGGCTTCGATGACGTCCCCTTCTTTAATATCGTTATAACGGTCGAAGGATATACCGCACTCGTAGCCTGCCGCCACTTCTTTGGCGTCATCCTTGAAACGCTTGAGGTTGTCGATCTTGCCTTCGTGAACAACGATTCCGTTACGGACAAGGCGTGCATTGGCGTTACGCACGATTTTGCCGGTAGTGACCATACAACCTGCGACAATACCCGCTCCCGTAATCTTGAACACATTGCGGACTTCCGCCGAACCGAGCGAAGTTTCCTTGAAGATCGGATCGAGCATGCCCTTCATCGCCTTCTCGATCTCTTCAATCACATTGTAAATGATATTATGCAGACGAACGTCGACCTTCTCCTGCTCGGCTGTCGCCATTGCGGCGGATTCCGGACGAACGTTGAAGCCGATCACGATCGCGTTCGATGCGCTGGCCAAGGAAATATCGGATTCGGTGATCGCGCCGACGCCGCTGAGGACGATCTTCACGCGAGCGCCTTCGACTTCGATCTTCTCGAGCGAGCTGCGAAGTGCCTCGACAGAGCCCTGTACGTCACCTTTGATAATAACGTTAAGGTCTTTCACGTCGCCTTCTTTAATCTTCTTCGCAAAATCGTCCAGCGTCACGCGCGCGTTAGCGCTCATGCTCGATTGACGCAGCGTGGACGCGCGGCGCTCGGCAATCGCTCTAGCTTTGCGCTCATCCTCGTACGCAAGCAGCGGATCGCCGGCTTGCGGAACTTCGGTAAGACCGGTAATTTCGACCGGTGTGGACGGACCAGCTTCCTTCAGCTTCTTGCCCTTGTCGTTCGTCATGGCACGAACGCGGCCGAAGCATACCCCGGCTACGAAGCTGTCGCCGACCTTCAGCGTACCGTGTTGGATCAGGACGCGGGCTACAGGACCCTTGCCCTTGTCGAGCTCGGCTTCGATGACCGTACCGCGCGCGCGTTTGTTCGGATTCGCTTTGTAATCCTGCACTTCCGCCACGAGGAGAATCATCTCCAGCAAGCCTTCCAGGTTGATGCGCTGCTTCGCGGAAATTTCCACGAAAATCGTATCGCCGCCCCACTCTTCCGGCACGAGGCCGTGCTCGGTCAGGTCCTGCTTGATACGATCCGGGTTCGCGCCCTGTTTGTCGATTTTGTTGACGGCCACGATAATCGGAACGTTCGCCGCCTTTGCGTGGGCGATCGCCTCAACCGTCTGCGGCATGACGCCGTCATCGGCCGCTACGACGATAATTGTAATGTCGGTAACCTGTGCGCCGCGGGCACGCATGCTGGTGAACGCTTCGTGACCCGGGGTATCCAGGAATGTAATCTTCTTATTGTTGATTTCGACTTGGTACGCACCGATGTGCTGCGTAATGCCGCCGGCTTCGCCCGCAGTTACGTTCGTTTCGCGGATTGCGTCGAGAAGCGTCGTCTTACCGTGGTCAACGTGACCCATGATCGTAACGACAGGCGGACGCTCTACGAGATCCTCGTCTTCGTCCTTTTCTTCGATGAGCTCGAAGTTGTCTTCGTCGACGGCAATCTTGATCTCGACTTCAACGCCGTATTCGCCTGCCAGCAGCTGAATCGTATCGAGGTCGAGCTCCTGATTAATGGTTGCCATTACGCCCATCATGAACAGCTTCTTGATGACCTCGGATACTTCCTTATGAAGCAGCTTTGCGGTTTCGCCGACCGTCATTTCGCCGCGGACAATAATCTTCTTCGGCGTGTTGTCGATCTTCTCTTTCCGCTGCTCCGGCTGACGGCCTCTGCTGTTCTTGCCGCCGCGGCCGCGCATTTTGTTTTCTTCGAAGCGCTGGTTCTGCTTCGCCTTCTTGGCCCCGGCCTTGCCGCGATCCTCGACCTCTTCGAGCGAAGACGGATTACGCGGATTGAAACGCGGATTCGACTGCTGCTGCTGTTGTGCTCCTGGACGACGGGAGTCGCCCGGACGGCCTCCGGCCGCTGCACCGGCGCCGCCGCCAAAGCCGGCGCCTCCGCGCGGCGCTCCGCCGCCGAAGCCGCCTCCACCCTGCGGGCGATTGCCGCCGCCGAAGCCGCCTTGGCCGCCTGGACGAGGACCGCCTTGACCTTGACCTTGACCTTGCGGACGGCCGTCGCGATTACCCTGATAGCCGCCTCCGCCTTGCGGACGATTCCCGTCACGGTTGCCCTGGTAACCGCCGCCCGGACGACCGTCACGGTTCCCTTGGTAGCCGCCGCCTTGGCCCTGTGGGCGGTTTCCGTCGCGGTTCCCTTGGTAGCCGCCGCCTTGGCCCTGCGGACGGTTTCCGTCGCGATTGCCTTGGTAGCCGCCGCCTTGGCCCTGCGGGCGGTTTCCGTCGCGGTTGCCTTGATAACCGCCGCCTGGACGGCCGTCACGGTTACCCTGATAGCCGCCACCTTGCGGACGGCCTTCGCGGTTCCCTTGATACCCGCCGCCTTGGCGTCCGTCGCGGTTTCCGCCTTGACCCTGCGGGCGTCCTTCGCGATTGCCTTGATATCCGCCTTGACCTTGCGGGCGGCCACCCTGATTGCCGCCTTGACCTTGGCCCTGCGGACGACCCTCAGCATGGTTCTGCTCTGCTTGCGGTCGTGCTTCCGCTTGGCGCTGGGCATCCGGCTGCGGACGAGATTCCGTCTGACGCTGATTCGTTTCTTGCGGCGGCTGCTGAACCGTTGAACCGCCCGTTCCCGTTTGATTCGGCCGCTGCTCCGGTTTCGGTGTGGCAGCTTGAGTGGCCGGCTGTTGCTGTTGCTGTGATTTCGCTTGCGATACGTTCACTTGGCCTCCATCTCCTGCCGCGCGCTTCGCCGCGGCATTCGCCTTAATATCCCGAAAAAACTTCTCCACAGCGGAGACGGCATTGTCCTCCATAACGCTCATGTGGTTGTTTACCGGAATATTTTGGCGCTTTAGTATAGTAATAATTTCTTTCGAACTCATATTTAAAGATTTGGCATATTCATAAACTCGAAGCTTATTGTCTGTTTTGCTCAATATCTTTCACCTCCGCTAAGTTTGCTAAGCCTCTCGGAATAAAAATTCCCGCATCGGCTCTGGCCTTTCGGCCAGGGTCTTGTTTT
>NZ_JBHLWN010000102.1:0-99666 GCF_042432825.1 Paenibacillus chartarius
ATATATCAAACAAATGTTCGCATGTGAAGGATTTGCTGAGGCAACTTGATATTCAAATAATTTTATTCCCGCCGCCATCCGCTTCGTAAACGTAAGATTGTTCCTCCGCTTCTTCCTCCGTGAACACGATCCGAATGTCCGGAACGGCTGCCAGCAGCGCTTTATCGTCCTGAACGGGCTGTTGGGTTAGCGCAATGATGAGGTCGGGAGCGTGCTCCTGCTTCAGCTTGTCTACCGCAGCTTTAGCAGCCTCAATAACGCCGGTCTGCTTCACCGCGCCGTCCTGTGTCGTCGTCTCCATCGCGCTGGTTAAGCCGATGACGCCAATGCGGATTCCCTGTTTGTCAAACACGCGGTAAGGCGCCACATGTCCGAAGGGCAAGCCGTCCTGACCGGTCAAATTGCTCGTAATCCAATTGAACCGAGCCGCTTGAATCAGCTCCAAGGTATTCGCCGTTCCGGCATCGAAATCATGCTGACCAAAGTTCGCAATGTCGATGGGCATTTTATTGAAGGCTTCAACCATCGGAAACCCTTTGAACACACCGCCGAACAGCGTGCCGCCGCCGAGGTCGCCGCCGAAAGCGACGATTTTATCGCCAGCGACGCTGTCGATCAACGTCTTGATCCGTGCGACGCCACCGCGAGTTCCCAGCTTGTCGACGACTGGAACGATTTCATGCCCGTCATTAAAATAAAGAATAGAAACGCTCCCATTTTCCTGAGTTTCCGCATGCACAAGAAGACTGCCGGGAGTTACGGAAACAATCATTGCGGTTGCAAGGACAAAGGGGACTGCTTTGTTGAACATCGCTCTGTACCATCCTGTTCTAGTGGAATAAGTAGACAAGCGCATCATAAACCACTTCTATTTTCCGTATATCAGTCTTATTTAAAGAATTTATTAAGATTAAAAAATGTCCATAACAAACAGAAAAATAACCATGTTCGATTCCGTCTTGTTATGGTATATGTTGGAGACAGCTGCGAAGATCGGATTGAAAGGGAGGGTGTTTGGAGTATGGCGGCGATTCTCCTCAAACGGACCTGTGTCCGCATATCCATGTGTATCATACTTTTGGCGACTGTGGGCTGCCGGGAAGGGGGAGCGGGACAGGATACACCGGTTCGCAGCGAGGCCGGTGAGCAAATCCGAATCACGCTTTGGACACCGCTCAGCGGCGGGGACGGTATTTTCATGCATGAGCTGGTAACTGCTTATAACAAGGAAAATAAAGACGGAGTGACCGTCGATGTCGTCAACAATAAATCGGAGGAATACTATACGAAGCTGCCAACGGCTATCGTAACGGAGGAAGCGCCGGATGTGGCGATCATTCACGCTTCCAGGTACGCGCAGTACATTCGTAACGGCTTTATCGATGCGATCGACGATTATGCGCCGGGAGGCGGCGTGCGCTGGGAGGATTTGAATCCGCACGTCCTGAGCGGCACGATGATGAAAGGGAAGCATTATTCGATCCCGCTTGATACGCATTTTACCGTGTTGTTTTACAATAAGAAGCTGCTGCGCGCGGCGGGCCTGCTCGATGAAGCGGACCGGCCGATTATCGAACCGGGACCGGATGGATTCATGCATTTTCTGGAGACAATTCGTAAGCGCTTACCCAACGATGTCGCGCCGCTTTCCGTTCCAAGTCTTCGGCTGGACCCGTACTGGCTGTGGTGGTCGTTTTACAATCAGATGGATGGCGGCGGCGCGATGTATGCGAACGACGGCCGATCTTCAGCGATCAACAATCCCGCCGCGCTCAAGGCTATGAATTATGTATATTCCTTATACAAGAGCGGGCTGATTCCACCGAATGTCTCCGATTCGCAGAAGCTGTTTGTCGAAGGACAGGCGGCTACGTTAATTCAGGGCGTGTGGGGAACAGGCGGTATCGAGCTTACACCCGGTCTTGAATTCGGCGCGATGGAGCTGCCGCAGCTATTCGACCGCCCGGCTTCTTGGGGCGACTCGCACACGTTCGCCTTTCCGCGGAAGGAGCAGATCGATGTGAGGAAAAGAATGGCTTCCGTGAAATTCGCCTATTGGGTCGCTCAGCACGGAGATTTATGGGCCAAAGCGGGACACGTTCCCGCTTCCTATACGGCATTGTCGTCAGACGCCTATCAATCGCTGCGGTTCCGCCCCGGCTATGCGGCGGCTGCCGAGCATGTCCGCTATTTCCCGAGCCAGCCGATGCAGGGAGAAATCAACGACTGGATGGTCAAGGAGTTCATGCGCATGCTGGCCGGCCAGCTGTCGCCGGAGGAGCTGCTGCGGCACGCGGAAACGATGATCAACGAGAAGGTACGCCCATGATGAAAGCAACCGAACGCTCCTTTCGTGCGCCGGGATGGTTTCGAAATCAGCCGCTTGTGTTCAAATTTACGCTGGTCAGCTTCATTCTGATTGCACTGCCGCTGGCGATAACCGGCTATCTCACCTATGCCGGGTATTCGTCGTCGCTTGAGCGCAACGTTGGCAAGTATCAGGCCGACTTCGTCCGCGAGCTGACTACGAATATCGATACGTATATGAATGAATTGAATTTACTATCGCTGCTTCCCTATCAGTCTCCGGATGTACTGCGTTTCCTTGGATCGGAGAAAAAGCCCGGCACCCTATTAACTTGGGAGGAAAGGATGGCTCTGGAGGATTTGTCCAAGCGCGTATTTACGAATGGGAGGGTCGATGTAATCGGCCTGTACCTCTACAGTATTTCCGGTGCATCGTACATCCATCGTCCCGACGGAGTCGCGGATGTTGGAAGCGGCGGGTACGCGAACGAGCCCTGGTATCCGAAGGCCGCCGCAACCGGGAAGGGCATATTTGTCGGCGCGCACGAAGTGAAGTCGAGCGGTGCGGCCGGGTATCAGGTGTTCTCCATCGTCAGGAAAATCAGAAGCATCGATACCGGCGAGGATATCGGATTTTTCCAGCTTGATGTTGAAGTGCGCGCCATTCGGAACAAAATCGACCAGCTATCGATGAGCCATAGCGAAAATGTAGCGATTGTCGACGGAGACAATCGGCTCGTATATCGAAATCGCGACACATTTGAGCTGGGAGATTTGCTGTACGGCAACCGCGGAACCGGAACCTTGACCGTGAACCGAAGCGGACAGAGGGAGCTGCTGGCGTATCATACATCGCCGCTGACCGGCTGGACGACGATCGAAACTGTGCCTCTATCGGTGCTTACGAGCGATGCGCAAGCCGTCCGCAATTATTTTATCGCAATCGGGGCCGCCAGCTTCGGTCTGGCCGTACTGCTCATGACGCTGCTGTCCGTTCGTATCACAAGGCCGATCGGCCAGCTGCGGAACATGATGAAGAAACTCGAGCGAGGCGATCTGGCCGTGTCGATTCCGATCACGAGCCGGGATGAAGTCGGGCAGCTAAGCCAGTCCTTTAACGTCATGGTGTCTAAACTGAGCGATCTGGGTTATCGCCTGTATGAAACGGAAATCCGCGAGAAGAACGCCCAAATCGCGGCCTTGCAAAGCCAGATCAATCCGCATTTTCTATACAACACGCTGGGCACGATCAGCATGCATGCCGAGCTTCAAGGGAACCGGGAAGTCGTGCGGATGACGAACAATCTCAGCCGGCTGCTGCGCTACAGCATTACGGGCAACCGCAGCGAAGTGACCTTGGAGCAGGAGCTGGAGCATGTCAAAGGCTATATGGTCATCCAGCAAATCCGGTTCGAGGACAGGATACGTTATCACATACGGGTACAGGAAGAGCTTCGGCAGTACGCGGTCATTCGTCTGATGCTGCAGCCGATTGTCGAAAACTGCATTATTCACGGGATTGAGAAAGGGCGGGGGAGCGGAAGCATCGAGCTCTACGCGGAGCGGGAGAACGATAAGCTTGTCATCACCGTGCAGGATGACGGGTGCGGATTAACGGAAACCTCGCTTCACGAGCTTCGCAGGAATCTCGACTTCGCCCCGCTCCAAACCGATATCGGCGGGCACGGCCTCGTCAATGTCCACCGCCGCATCGTGCTTCGGTACGGCCGCCCATACGGCATTCGGGTTGAGAGTAAGCCATACGAAGGCACGAAAGTCGTACTTACGCTTCCTTTAACGAATCATACAGAAGGAATTTGAACATACGGAGGTGCCGGGATGCCGAAGCTGCTTATTGTGGATGACGAAACCATCTTCCGCAAAGGTGTCAGACATCTGATTGCGGAAATGAATTCCGATTGGACAGTCGTGGATGAAGCAAGAGACGGACTGGAAGCGATCGAGAAGGTGGAGTTTCACCGGCCGGACTTTATCATTACCGACGTTCGTATGCCGCGCATGGACGGCATTCAGCTGCAGCACATGCTGAAGGAGCGATATCCGTTCATTCGCTGTATTGTGATGAGCGGCTTCAGCGATTTCGAATATGCCCGTCAGTCGCTGAAGCTGGGGGCGAAAGACTATTTGATGAAGCCGCTGGAGCGGGAGGAGCTGTACCGGACGCTATGGCGGCTTAAGGAGGAGTGGCTTGCGGATAAAGGCAAGCAGCTCGCCGCATCGCGCGGGCTGGAGGAGGACCGGCAGACGCGGGAGCAGCTCCGGCAGCACATTTTGACAGGGCTTGTGCAGGGAACGGTCAAGCAGGAGGAGCTTGAGCTGCTCGATCATGTCGGGCTTTCGTTCCCGCATCCATGCTTCGTATGCTGCGTGGCGCAATTAGACCGGGAATCGGTCGGGGAAGAGAGGTATGCACGCTCCGCCCCGTCTTTATTCGGCTTGTACTTGCGCCATTTCATGCAGGAGACGATCGAGGAGGAGATGCACAGCTTCGTGTTCGTGCTGTCGGATACGAAGGTCGTCGCACTCCTGAATTATGAGCCCGAACCCGACAGTATGCAGCGGATCGTCACGTTGGCCGTCAATACGCAGAACCGAATCCGCGCATTTTCCTCCATGACGGTCACCATCGGGGTTGGCAATGCGGCGAACGGACTGGATTCGATCGCCAGAAGCTGCAAGGAAGCGGAAACCGCCCTCTATACGCGCTTAATTACAGGCGGAGACCGGGTATATACGTACGAAAATCCCTCCTTGCACGTGCTTGCGAAGCAGGAGCACGACGCCGAGGATGGCAAGCTGATCGAACGGATCCTGCGCGAAGGACATACGGAGCACATCGGGCAGTACGCTGCCGGCTGGATCCATCGCCTCTGCGATTCCGCCAGCGGGCCTGACATGATCCGGCAGCAGATCTGCAAGCTGCTGCTGCACGTCTATGAGCTGGTTGTCAAACAGGGCGCCGCACAGGACTCGATACAGGGCAAGGAAGTCAAAGACATCCTTAGCGAAGCTTGCTCGATCTCCTCCAGAACCGAATTAATCTCGTACGTTCAGCAGCTGCTGATCGCGGCAAGCGAGACGCTGCAAGAGCAGCAGAAGCCGAGCGTGTCCGGCCCGATCGAAGCTGTCCTGCGCTATATCGACGAGCACTATGCCCAGCCGATCACGCTAGGCAAAGCAGCCGAACAAGTTTATTTATCGCCGCCTTATTTAAGCAGCCTGTTTAAAGCGCGAACCGGTAAATCGTTCATCGATTATGTGACCGAGAGGAGAATCGAGGAGGCCAAGAAGCGCCTAGCATACACCGATGAGAAAATCGTATCGATTGCGGATTCCACCGGGTTTGCGAATATTCGTCACTTCAACCGGGTATTCAAAACGTTCACCCAGCTAACCCCCAAACAATATCGCGAGCAAGCGCAGAGCTGCTGAACAGAAAGCGCTTAAAATAAGTCCATGCGATTCCAAAGATACGCCATGGCTGCATCGAGACGCCCTTAGTATAGTGAAGCTTGTAAGCACACACCAAACTGAAAAGGGAGTGTTTTGGTTGAAAAAGCTCGGTGTATCAATGGTAAGTGCTTCTCTGATTTTGTCCGTGCTAGCCGGCTGCTCCAGTACCGCGAGTACGGATGCCGGCGGGTCCGGGACAGGGGCGAACGCAGGGGACGCCCCCGGCACGGCGGCCAACAGCGGCGGCAAGAAGATCGAGCTGACGTACTGGACGTTGTTCAGCGGCGGCGACGGCGACAATATGGATGCCATTATCAACGCCTTCAACAAATCGCAAAGCGAGATTACGGTCAAGAACGTCAAGCTGGAGTGGGCCGAGTATTATACCAAGCTCGTGACGGGCGTATCGGCGGGCAAAGGTCCGGACATCGGCATTTCGCACGTGTCGAAGCTGCCGGAGCTGATCAAGCAGGGCGTCGTCAGCGATGTGGACGAAGTCGCGAAAGCGATTAACTTGAACTGGGGCGATTATAACCAGAACATTTTGAACTCGACAATCAGCGGAGGCAAGCATTACGCCGTTCCGCTCGATACGCACCCGTTCATTATGTACTACAACAAAAAGCTGCTGCAAGCGGCCGGAGCGCTTGGCGAGGGCGGGAAGCCGGCCATCGAGCCGGGGGCTGACGGATTCGTCAAGTTTCTGTCGGGCATGAAGGATAAGCTGCCGAAGGGCGTATTTCCGCTTGCGCTCGCCAATAGCGGCGACGACCCTTACCGGCTGTGGTGGGCCGCATACTCCCAGCTTGGCGGCAATGACATCATCACAGACGATGGCAAATCCACGGCGATCGACATGGAGAAAGCGGTTACAGCAGCAAACTTTATCAAAGGCCTGTATTACGACAGCAAAGTGATTAAGCCGAGCGACCCCGACTTCTACAAAACGTTCCAAAGCGGCCAGGCCGCCATCATGATGACCGGCGTATGGGCGACAGGCACCTGGGAGTCGACGAAAGACCTCGAATTCGGCGCGATGCCGATTCCGAACCTGTTCGGCAACACGAAAACTTGGGGCGACTCGCATACGATTATCCTGCCGGTGACGAAGGATAACGATGCAAAGAAGCGGCAGGCGGCGCTTGCGTTCGCCAAGTTCGCCACCGAGAACGGGCAAACCTGGGCGAAGGCGGGACATATTCCGGCCAACACGAAGGTCATGGATTCCGCCGAATTCAAAGGCATGAAATACCGGAGCGATTACGTAAGCGTAGCGAAAGATGTCGTATTCCCGAAGCCATCCGATAAAACATGGCCGAAAAACGATGTTCTCAAGAAGTATTTGGATGAAATCTGGATGAACAAAACTCCGGCCGACAGTGTGATGAAGAAAATCGATAACGACGTCAAAGCGCTGCTCGCCAAGTAACAGGCCGAAGCTCTTGGAAGATGAGGTGATGCAGAATGAAAGCGAAACAGCTGCGTCTGGAAATCAAGGCTTTCCTGTTCTTGCTCCCGTTCTTGCTTCTGTACGTCGTATTCACGATATTGCCGATGTTCAAAGGACTGGAGATGAGCTTATACGACTGGACACTGATCCGGAAAATGAAGTTCGTCGGATTTGACAACTACATGCGAATGTCGGCGGATCCGAACTTCTGGCGTTCGCTGTGGAATTCCACCTATTTTGTCATACTGACGACGCCGACCATGCTCATTCTGGCCCTCGCGCTTGCCGTCATTTGCAATCGGAAGTCCCGGCTGCAGCGCTTCTACCGGAGCGTCTTCTTCCTGCCGAGCGTGCTGTCCGTATCGGTTGTCGCTTATGTCGGCATGTACATGGTCCAGCCCTACACCGGCTTCACGAACAATTTTCTGAAGCTGCTCGGTCTCTTAAGTCCCGATCGGGAGCTGTTCTGGCTGACGGAGACACCGCTGGCGTGGATCGCCATCGCCGGAATTACGCTTTGGTGGACGGTCGGCGTCAATATGATCCTGTACTTGTCGGCCATGCAGGACATCCCGGAAGATATTTACGAGGCTGCACGGCTGGACGGAGCTACGGGCAATCAAATGTTTACCCGCATCACCTTGCCGCTCCTCGGTCCGATGACGAAGACGATCCTGCTGCTGCAAATTATCGCCTCTTATAAAGTGTTTCTGCAAATATATATTATTACGAGAGGCGGACCGGGAACGGATACGAGACCGATCATCCAATATATTTATGAAGAGGGCATCAAGAACAGCCATATGGGCTATGCGGCCGCGCTGTCTTACTCGCTATTCGTGATCCTGATGATCGTCTCCCTGCTGCAGCTGCGGGTCAATTCAAGAAAAGGGGCGGTGATGTAGGTGCGGATCGTTTGGACCGCTTTATCGCTGCTGCTCGCCGTTCTTTTCCTTGTTCCGCTGTCCTGGATGCTGGTCGTTTCCATCAAAGACGAGACGATGAAAATTCAAGGCGTGCTGGACTGGTATAAGCCGCCTTATACGCTCGAGACGTATTTCTACGTCTTCCATGAAACGTCTTTGCTCCGCTGGATGTTCAACAGCTTGATCGTGGCGGCGGCCGTCACGATATTAACCGTTCTGTTTACGTCGATGAGCGCGTTCGCTTTATCCAAGATCCGGTTTAAGCTGCGCGGCTTCGTATTCGTCTTTATTTTGGCCGGACTGATGATTCCTGGTGAGGCGATGATTATTCCGCTGTATCAGCTCGTTAAGGAGCTTGGCATGCTCGATTCGTACCAGGGCTTGATTTTGCCCGCCATTGCTTCGCCGTTCGCGGTAATCGTGCTGAAGAGCTTCTTCGACACGGTTCCGAACGAACTGATAGAGAGCGCGGAAATGGACGGGGGCGGTTTGTTCAAAATCTATTACAGCATCGTGCTGCCGCTGGCGAAGCCTGCGCTCGCCTCAATCGCGATCCTGACGTTCATCGGGCAATGGAACAACTTTCTATGGCCGTTCATTTCCATCACATCGGAAGAACTGTTTACGCTGCCGATGGGGATTCCGACGCTGTTATCGCAATATACGAAGGACTACGTCAGACCGATGGCCATCAATTCGATCTCGTCACTGCCTGTCATCATCGCCTTCTTGTTCTTCGAGAAGCAAATCGTACGCGGGCTCAGCTTTACCGGCATTAAGGGGTAGAGCGGCGATGGACATGACGAGAGGGCGGGACAGCAGCATCGATATATTCAAAGGGCTGCTGGTCATCGGGATGATCTTCTGCCATGTGCTGCAGTTTTTCAGCGATGACCGGCTTTACCCGGAAGTGCGATACGCAACTAGCTTGTTTAATCTCATCACCTTCCCGGGCTTCGTATTCAGCTTCGGCTTTGTCAGTCAGCTTGCTTACTACGGCAAACGGCTGCGGGATGTGTACACTCGTATGGGGATAAACGCGCTGAAGATGTTAGCGGCTTTCTACATATCGGGTACATGTTACCGCATCCTTGCGGAAGGTAGGGAGCTAAGCGGCGAGCTGCTGCTGCCGATCCTGCTGCTGGATGATATTCCGGGCTGGTCGGAATTTCTCGTCTCCTTCGCCTTGTTCACGGCTGCAGGCATTGTGCTGTTTCATCCGCTTCGCTGGCTGACGGCGCGCAAGCGGCTGTTCTGGGCCGTAACGGCAGCGCTGCTGCTTACCACGCTCATCGATTACGGCAGCATTAAGGCGAACCAGCTGGGGCTTCTGGCGGGCAGTCGCCAGTTTGCTTCCTTCCCGGTGCTGCAGTATATGCCGTTTTATTTGATCGGCGTTTACTTTGCCTGTCACAAGGTGAGCTGGAGCTGGCGCGTATTCGCCGGAGCGGTGGCGGCTACGGGAATGTTCGCTGCCATCTGGCTAACGAGCGGGGAGCTTCCCGAGCGATTTCCTCCGTCCGCGGCATGGATTGCAGGGCCATCGCTTCTGTTGTATGGTTATTTGCTGCTGGCCGCTGCGCTGTCCAAACGAGGATGGCCGACGGCATGGCTGCACACCTTGGGCCGCAATGTGCTGGTTTACTTGCTGCTGAGCAATATCATGATTTTCGCCATGAAGCGGACACAGCCGGATCTGCCGCTTACCATGCCGGAGAGCGCCGGTATGACCGTCGCCATCATGCTCATCATCACATTTTTACTAAAGCTTGTTACTCAACCGAAAACAAAAGGAGAGCGGCAATCTCATGAATACCAACATTCCAAGACCGGAACATCCGCGCCCTGATTTCGAACGTCAGAACTGGCTGAATTTAAACGGTCCATGGCAATTCGAGTTTGACGATATGAACGTTGGGGAACGTGAAAGCTGGCATCAAGACAGAGCGTTCACTGGAGTCATCCAAGTGCCATATTGCTTCCAAAGCAAATTAAGCGGGATTAAAGACACGGCCTTCCACGATGTCGTATGGTATCAAAGACAGTTCGCCGTTCCGGATTCGTTCCAAGGTAAGCGTGTGATGCTGCACTTCGGCGCCGTTGATTATTCCGCAAAGGTTTGGTTGAACGGTCAGCTCGCAGGCGAGCATACGGGAGGCTACACGCCGTTTCGGATCGACATTACGGACAGCTTGCGCGAAGGGGAGAATACCGTTACCGTCCGGGTCGAGGATTCCAGCACGAATACGTCGCAGCCAAGGGGCAAGCAAAGCTGGAAGCCGGACAATTTCGGCTGCTGGTATACCCAGGTGACCGGCATATGGCAAACCGTATGGCTGGAAGCCGTGTCTGCAACTCATCTGGATAAGGTGAAAATGACCCCGGACTTCGATAACGGCCGGCTTCGTCTCGATGTGTTCGTGCATGGTCCTGTCGATGGCTGTGAGCTGAAGGCGCGAGTGTCCTTCGAAGGCCATCCGATCGCAGAAGGAAGCGTTCGGCTGCTCCGCAGCATCCAAACGTTCGAGATCGACGTGAAGAGCGATCATTTCGAATGGAAGCTTGCCGCCTGGTCTCCGGAGCATCCGAATTTGTACGATATTCAGTTTGAGGTTACAAGGGCGGGCGAGCTGCTCGATTCCGTCTCCAGCTACTTCGGCATGCGCAAAATATCGACCCGGGGCGGCAAGGTGCTCTTGAACAACCAGCCTATTTATCAGAAGCTCATTCTGGATCAAGGCTACTTTGACGGGGGACTGCTGACGGCGGCGACCGACGAGGATTATATCCATGACATCCGTTTGATTAAGGAATTCGGCTTCAACGGCGTTCGCAAGCATCAGAAGGCGGAGGACCCGCGGTTCCTTTACTGGGCCGACAAAATGGGACTGCTCGTCTGGGGAGAAATGGGGAGTCCGTATGAATTCGACGACCGGATGATCGCCGCGAATACGGAGGAGTGGCGGAGGGTTGTAGAGCGCGATTACAACCACCCGTGCATTATCGTCTGGACGCTGATGAACGAATCGTGGGGCATTCCGCGCATTCAGACGGACCGGAAGCAGCAGCATCACACGATGTCGCTCTATTACATGGTCAAATCGTACGACGACACCCGGCTGGTCATCTCCAATGACGGCTGGGAGCACACGGTAAGCGATTTGATCACCTTCCACGATTACATGCAGGACGGCGAGCGGCTGGCTGCGCGGCTGGCTTCCAAGGAAGCCGTGCTGACGGAACCGGTCTGCTCCGTCGGCAATACGCTCGGCGCCAAATACATGTTCGCCGAAGGGTTCACATACAGCGGTCAGCCGATCCTGCTGAGCGAATGCTGCGGCGTTGCGTACGATACCGGTGTCGGCTGGGGCTATGGCAGCAGTGTGCGCACGGAGGAGCAGTTCCTCGAGCGTTACCGGAGCATTCTCCAAGCGATTCACGATCACAGCTATATTGCAGGCTTCTGTACAACCCAGCTGACGGATGTCCAGCAGGAAATCAACGGTCTCGTCACGATCGACCGCAAGCCTAAGGTGGATCCGGCCCGCTTCGCCGCCATTTTACATCAGCTGAACTAAGAGATAGGGCTGTTCCCGGGTCATGAGGAATGACGGGGAACAGCCCTTTTGGCGACCGGGTACTGAGCAAAACAAGAAATCTAAGCTTTCGATTTCTCCCATTGTCCAGGCTCCCGGCGCCGCCGGTTCATAATGACTAAGGACACTGATATGACCGTCAGAATGATCCCAAGCAACCGGAAACCCGCGAAATTGAACACATCTCCTATAACGATGCTTATCAGCAGTGAAGAGAGAATCGCTCCCACATTTCTAGATGTACTGAATAATCCGGATGCTACACCGATGATTTCTTTGGGAGAGCTTCTCAGCAAGGCCGCCTGCAGGCCGACACTGTTCACCCCGTTGCTAATTCCGAACGCCGCTAACGCCACGCACACGCTGATCACCGGTGAAGCCGGATTCAATGTCACGATCCACACAGAGCCGAACGTCATAAGGATAGCGGACACGAACAGTGCCGGCCCAGGTCCCGCTCGGTCGATCCAACGTCCCGCCAGCGGAGCGGCGGCAAGCGAACACAAGCCTAAGGCAAGCATGAGAATCCCCGTATGGAACTCGGCGATATGACGAACCTCTTGCAGGTAGGAAGGAAGCCCGAAGAATATAGCGTAAAATAGTACGTTAACGATCATAAATTCGATATTGACCCAAGTGATTTCAGGATATTTGGCAAATGTTCGCAAAGGAATGAACGGGGAAGCCGTTCTGAATTCGTGTCTTACGAAAACAGCCAGCAATGCAAGTCCGATCAGCCCGGCAAAGATATGAATGAATGATACATGCCCGGATGCTTTTGCCGACAATAATCCTAACAGCAATGCGATCAGCCCCGCTGTGAAGAGCAGAACCCCGGGAGCATCCATGACGTCCAACCAGCTTCGAAGCGATGTTTTGCGTGAAGAGGACCTTGGCGGTTCATCATCGGGAATCGTTCTCCAAGCGAATATAAAGCTGGCGACCGTAAACGGAATATTCACGAAGAAAATAGCGGGCCAATCCCACCAGTGAAGCAAAAGCCCGCCAACAAAAGGGCCCAAGGCGGCCGCCCCGGATTGAAAGCTGGACAAGACAGACAGCGCGGCCGCTTGCTTCTCCTCAATGTGAACTCGAACGATAGCCAGGCCAACCGCCACCATCATGCTTGTTCCGATGGATTGTACGATGCGGAAGACAATGAGCCAGCCGAAGCTCGGCGACAGCGGAGCTGCCAAGGATGCGACGAAAGCTATGACAAGCCCGGTGAGAAATATGTTCTTGCGGCCGAATACATCGCTAGCCTTGCCCATAATAGGTTGTGCCGCGGCACTTGCGAGGTAGAACGTTACAATCACCCAGGAAACAACGGTAAAATCCAGCTGGAACACATGCCGCAGTCTGGGAATAGCGACTGCAACCATCGAAGAATTCAATGGGTTCAATAGAACACCCAATCCAACGGAAATCAGCATCCACCTGCTCCGAACCCCCATATCAGCTGCCTCCCATTCGTTTTGAAGATATCGTAATGGAAAATGGACATTTACTCCAACGCATTTTATGTTATGATTTCATTGACTCAAAGGAATGAATGGGAGGGGACGGGCAACATTGGAGCTGCTTCAATTGCAATATTTTCTCGCGGTAGCTCGCTTGGAGCACATGACCGAGGCCGCACGAAGTCTGCATGTTACTCAATCTTCGCTAAGCAAAACGATCGGGCGTCTGGAGGAGGATCTGGGCGTGCCTCTATTCGACCGGACAGGAAGGAAGCTGCGGCTCAATGAGTACGGAACCCGTTTCCTCCGCCGCGCGGAAAGAGCGTTGTTTGAATTGGAGCAGGGGAAGCAGGAGATTCGCGATGTGTCCAACCCGGAACAAGGCACTATTGAATTGGCGGTGACCAACGCAAGCACACTGCCGACCATCCTTCGAGAGTTTCGGAAGCAGCATCCCCATACCCAATTTCATGTGCAAATGCTGACGACACAGGAAATGATTACGCTGCTTCAAAGAGGAGAGGCTGATTACGGCTTGTCCTCGCCTCCGATACATGGCGATGACATGGAATGTCAAATCGTATTCATCGACCCGATCCTTGTAGCTGTTCCAGAAGGGCACCGGCTTGCCAATCGGAGCAGCGCAGCCTTGACAGAGCTGAAGAATGAATCGTTCGTCGGAGTCAAGAAAGGCTACCTGACTCGCGATTTAGTGGACGACGTATGCCTTTCGGCAGGATTTGCACCTAACTATGTATACGAGGGGAATGAGCCCGCCAGGCTAACCGCACTTGTGGAAGCCGGCATTGGCATTGGCTTCATACCAAGCACAGCCGTCAATCCGCGGGAGCATATCCGCTATCTCCGTATAGAGGATCACGAATTGGTACGGGAAATCGCTTTATTGTGGCACAGAGACCGGTATATATCGCGCGCTGCACTGGCATTTCGCGAGGTCGTGGTTCAATATTTCGGGGCGCTGTCCAAACAAGCCAAATCGGAAGCCGGCGGCAGGTAAGGAAGAATTGATTATAGCCAAACTTTCCGCCCTTCCCGTGTTGAATTTACCGCTTACGGTATGATACGCTACACTTACCTTTACGATAGGAGTTGAAGAGGATAATGTGATTTTTCTTGCTGACCCTGCAATAATAAAACCGGCACCAGCGGTATGCCCGGAAGCGGCTATCGCTAACGTTTTTATTATGGATTAGCGAGAAAGTTGCTTATTCTTTTCCACTCAAACGATAAGGCGATTCCGGCCCTATGGGTCGGCTTGCCGTATATGCGGATTGAGCTACAAGAAAAGTAACTTTCTTGTAGCTTTTATTTTTTTGTAAAGGAGCGGACGCTTTATGTCGTTAATTCAAGTCAAACAGTTAACGTTCGCCTATGAGGGCAGCTATGACAATATATTTGATGACGTCAGCTTTAACATCGACACCGATTGGAAATTGGGGTTTACGGGCAGGAACGGCCGGGGGAAAACAACGTTTCTGAATTTGCTGATGGGAAGCTACGAGTACCGCGGATCGATCACTGCCCGAGTGCAGTTTGAGATTTTCCCGTTTCATATCGCAAATAAGGGCGCCAATGTACTGGATGTCATCGGGGACATATACCCGGACTATGTGCATTGGGAGCTGATGAGGGAGCTGTCGCTGCTCAAGGTGTCCGAAGACGTGCTGTACCGTCCGTTCGAGACGTTGTCGAACGGGGAGCAGACGAAGGTGATGCTGGCCGCGCTATTTTTGAAAGAGAACCGGTTTCTGTTAATCGACGAGCCGACCAATCATCTGGATATGGAAGGGCGGCAGCAGGTCGGCCAATATCTGAGTATGAAGAGCGGATTTATTCTGGTGTCGCACGACAGGGCTTTCTTGGACCAGTGTGTCGACCATATTTTGTCCATCAACAAGACGAACATTGAAATCACGAAAGGGAACTTCTCGGATTGGTGGGAACAGAAGCGCAGGCAGGACCAATACGAGCTAGCGGAGAACGATAAGCTGAAAAGAGATATCGGACGGCTGGCGCAAGCCGCGGAGCGAACGAGCAGGTGGTCCGATGCGGTGGAGAAGACCAAAAACGGCACCCTCAATTCCGGCCTCAAAGTCGATAAAGGGTATGTCGGACATAAAGCAGCCAAGATGATGAAACGGTCCAAAAATCTCGAGCATCGGCAGCAAGCCGCGATCGAGGAGAAGTCGGCGCTTCTGAAAAATATCGAAACGTCCGAAAGCCTGAAGCTGTCGCAGCTGTCTTACCACAAGAGCCGACTGGCCGAGCTTGACCATGTAACGATTCAATACGGGGACAAAGCGGTATGCACGGATGTGAGCTTCACAATTGAAAAGGGCGATCGGATCACGCTTTCCGGCCGGAACGGATCGGGCAAATCGAGCATTCTGAAGCTGATCTGCGGCGAGGAAATCCCCTATTCGGGAACGTTTCGGATCGGCAGCCGGCTGAAAATCTCCTATGTCTCCCAGGACACCTCACACTTGCAAGGGACATTAACCGATTACGCAAAAGCGCAGGGAATCGATGAAAGTTTGTTTAAAGCGATTCTCCGCAAGCTGGACTTCTCCCGAATCCAATTCGAGAAGGATATGTCTTCCTTCAGCGGAGGCCAGAAGAAGAAGGTGCTGATATCCAAAAGCTTATGCGAGCAAGCCCATTTGCATATTTGGGACGAACCGCTGAATTTTATCGACGTCATCTCCCGGATGCAGATCGAGCAGCTGCTGCAGGAGTATAACCCGACGATCCTGTTTGTCGAGCATGACCGAGAATTTTGCCGCCATATCGCCACGAAGACGGTGAGGCTGTGAGCCATTAGCGAAGGTCGTTTTGCCATCGTATGGCGGCAAAACGGCTTTTATTCGCTTCTCGGCTTGCAAAGTATGTTAATGTGATTATGGGAATACCGGAAAGGATGTGAAATCATTGACATTACAGCAACTCAAATACATCATCGAAGTCGTGAAACGAGGGTCGATTAACGAAGCCGCCAAGCGGCTGTTTATTTCCCAGCCCAGCCTGTCCAATGCGATCCGGGACTTGGAAATCGAGATCGGCATCGCCATTTTTGAAAGGTCGAATAAGGGCATCTCGCTTTCCAAGGAAGGCGTTGAGTTCCTGAGATATGCCAGGCAGGTGGTCGAGCAGGCGGAGCTCTTGGAGAGCCGGTATCTTAATGCCAAACCGTCGCCGCAGCATTTTTCCGTGTCCACCCAGCACTATGCCTTCGCCGTCAACGCATTTGTAAGCCTCGTTGAGGAATACGGACAGGATGAGTACGAGCTGGCACTGCGCGAAACGAAAACCTACGAGATCATTGATGATGTAAAAAGCTTACGCAGTGAAATCGGCATTCTCTATCTGAATGAATTCAATGAGAAGGTCATAAACAAAATGCTGAAGGACGCCAATCTGCAGTTCCACAGCCTGTTCGTCGCCAAACCGCATATCTTCATCAGCGTACGCAATCCGCTGGCGAAACAATCGATCGTCACGATCGAGCAGCTTCAGCAGTATCCGTACTTGAGCTTCGATCAGGGTGAATATAACTCTTTCCACTTCTCGGAAGAGATTCTAAGTACTTTAACCCATAAAAAAAGCATTCGTGTCAATGACCGGGCAACCCTATTCAACCTGCTCATCGGATTGAACGGCTATACGATTTCGACCGGAATTCTTAGCGCGGATTTGAATGGCAATGAAATCATCCCCGTACCGCTGGATTGCAAGGAATCGATTAATGTCGGGTGGATCGCCCACCGCAACGTCGCTCTGTCCAAGCTCGGCACGGCCTATGTGGAAGCGCTGCAGCGTGTGATAGCTGTATAGTTATGCCGATCGCATCGGCAAGCGGATCAGCGTCAAGACTTGGTTATAGCTTTAGGCTATATCAGGATATAGGATTTAGCAGTTACCTGTTAGCCAATCAGCCATGGTATCTTTGCTTTACGAAAAAACAAGCGAAGCAGAGGAGTTGTTGGTTCATGGCGAAGAGCGGAGTTTTGGGCTATCCGCGGATTGGGGCGCAGCGGGAATGGAAAAAAGCGATCGAGGCCTATTGGGCAGGCAAGCTGGAGGAGAAGGAGCTGGACCGGCAGCTGCAGGATATCCGTTTGGGGCATTTACAGAAGCTGAAGAACAAAGGAATTGATTTCATTCCGGTGGGCGACTTCAGCATGTACGACCATGTGCTGGATACGGCTGCGATGTTCGGCATCGTGCCGAAACGCTTCGCAGCGTATAACGGCGGCGCCGTCCCGAAGTCGGTCTACTTCGGCATCGCCCGCGGGACGAAAGAGGCGGCCGCGAGCGAAATGACGAAGTGGTTTAACACGAACTACCACTATATCGTGCCCGAGCTGGATGGCGTAATGCCGGAATTGACCGAGAATAAGCCGCTTCTGGCTTATCGGGAAGCCAAGCAGAAGCTGGGCATCGAAGGCAGGCCCGTGCTGCTCGGCCCGCTAACGTTCCTGAAGCTGTCCAAAGGCTATGCGGAACAGGGCATCGATGCCTGGCTCGACCGGCTGCTGCCGCTCTACGTGCGGGTTCTTCAAGAGCTGGAGCGCGAAGGGGTGCCATGGCTCCAAATCGATGAGCCGATTCTCGTTACGAAGCTTGATACCGGGGACGTGCGGCGGCTGCGGACGATTTATGAAACGTTCCATTCATCGGCGCCGCGCTTGAAGCTCATGCTTCAAACGTATTTCGAATCGGTCGAGGCTTACCGCGATGTGATCGCGCTTCCCGTTCATGGAATCGGCTTGGATCTGGTGCATGGCCTGGAAGATAACCTGTCGGCGATAAGGACGATCGGGTTTCCGGCCGACAAAGCACTGGGAGCGGGGGTTATCAACGGACGCGGAATTTGGAAGGAGACACTTCACATCAAAAAAGCGCTGCTCGATGAGCTATCCACGTTGGTGCCGCCCGAGCAGCTGATCGTTCAAACGTCGTGCAGTCTCCTTCATGTGCCGATTTCGGTGCAGGGAGAAACGAACCTTGCACCGGAGCTGAGAGATGCGCTCGCCTTCGCAGACGAGAAGCTCGACGAATTAGTGCTTCTCGCAAGGTCGGTTACGGGAGGCGGAAACGGGACTGACGAAGACATACAGGCTTACGATTCGTCAGCCCTGGCGCTTAGCCGCTCCGAAGCGCGCAACCGGCACGCTATCCGGCAAGCGGCGGCAGCCCTGGCCGTACAGGATCCGCAGCGGAATCGTCCTTACGCAGAGCGGAGCGTGATCCAGCAAGCGAAGTGGAGGCTGCCGAGCTTCCCCACGACGTCGATCGGAAGTTTTCCGCAAACCCCGGAGATCCGGAAGGCTCGCCAGCTGTGGCGAAAAGGCGAGTGGACCGGTGAGCAATACTCCGGCTTCATAAGGCAGCAAATCGAACACTGGGTTCGGATCCAAGAGGAGATAGGGCTTGATGTGTTTGTGCATGGAGAATTCGAACGTACCGACATGGTTGAATTTTTCGGAGAGAAGCTGGCGGGGTTTGCCTTTACCCAGAACGGCTGGGTGCAATCGTACGGATCGCGCTGCGTGAAGCCGCCGATCATTTATGGAGACGTAGCGTTTCAGGGGGCCATGACCGTTGGCGAAACACAGTACGCCCAATCCTTGACGAAGCATCCCGTTAAAGGGATGCTCACGGGTCCGATTACGATCATGAATTGGTCGTTCGTCCGTGAAGATATTCCGCGGGAGCAAATTGCTTATCAGCTGGCGTATGCGCTTAGACAGGAGGTAGAGGCGCTCGAAGAGGCCGGCATCGGCATGATTCAAGTTGACGAACCCGCCGTCCGCGAAGGCTTGCCGCTCAAGGAAGCGAAGCAGGCCGACTATTTGGCCTGGGCGGTTCGAGCCTTCCGGTTGACCACCTCCAGCGTGAAAGATGAGACGCAGATCCACACGCATATGTGCTACTGTGATTTTCATGACATGATGGATAGTATCGATGCGATGGATGCGGACGTGATCTCGATCGAAACATCAAGGAGTCATGGCGAACTCATCGGCAGCTTCGAAGCGAAGTCGAACACGTATCGCAAAGGAATCGGTCTAGGCGTGTACGACATCCATAGCCCGCGAGTCCCAACTGTAGAGGAAATGACGGATGTGATTGACCGTGCCCTGCGCGTGTTGAACCCGAATTTGTTCTGGATCAATCCGGATTGCGGCTTGAAAACCCGCGGCTTCGAGGAAACGGTTGCTTCTTTGCGCAACATGGTGAAGGCAGCCCGGGTTGCTCGCGATACCTACTCCCTTAAGCTTTAAACAGTGCTTGCCACAATTTGGGCCGCGCCGTTCGCAACTTCACATCCCCTTCCTGCGTCAGTATAGCAGCGCCACTTTGTGAAGGAGTGAATGATAATGAGCAGCAAAGCCCGGTATGCAGCCGCCGTTGTACTTGTCGCCGCCATGATATCCGGTTGTTCGACCGGTGCGCCGGCTGGAGACGCCCAGACGGGAAATAAGCCGCCCTCCATGGTGGATACAGCAAAGGTTGAACAAGGAACGGGGGCGCCGGAGCCGGTTGAGAAGGCGCCCAAGCCAAGCGATCCAAGCCCCGGAGCGGCCGCTCCTCCGGCATCGGATGCGCCGTCCAAGACGCCTGATAAACCGAAGCCCGACGCACAAGGCCCCGTTACTCCCGAGCAAGCAAAACTAACGATTGCGGCAAGGGCGACGGAAGTCGTTACGTTGCTGAAAAATAAAGACATGGGCAAGCTGAAGACGTACGTTCATCCGCAAAAAGGGGTCCGTTTTTCGCCCTACAGCTATGTTGACGTCAAGAAGGACTTGATTTTTTCCGCAGATCAAATCGGCAACTTGCTGAAGGATGCGAAAACGTACACATGGGGCAGCTATGATGGTTCAGGCGAGCTGATTACCTTGACATTCGTCGAATATTTCGGCAAGTTTGTGTACGATCACGATTACGCTAAGGCGGAGAAGACCGCCTACAACGAAACGCTCGGCAAAGGCAACATGACCAACAACATCAAAGACGTATATCCGAATGCAATTGTTGTCGAGTATCATTTTTCCGGTTTCGATAAGAAGCTGGAAGGGATGGACTGGGCGAGCTTGCGCCTGATATTCGAAAAAGCGGATTCGGAGTGGATGCTCGTCGGTCTGACACACGACCAATGGACGACGTAAGCAACGGCAGCTCCGAACTGCCTGGAGAAGCACCGATCCCAATGATCATTCCGCTGGCTCTGTCTGATTTAATAATGGCGAGCGGGGAGAAGGTCTCGAAAATTGAAGTCATGCCGAACTCGAGCTTGAGATAAAATGCTGTGCAGGAGTGCCCACACCTGGGGCATTCCTATTTTTTTTGTGCATAGGAGACGGGCGAAGCCTATTTCCGTGATGAATGGCGGCTTAGTTCGTGCTCGCTGGGGAATAAGAGGGGTGTCTGTGCGGTCTTTTATATATACATAATAAATATTATGTAAAATAAAATGCCGATTACCAACATCATGTCGGAATCAACTGCCCTCGGTCTCCATGCGCAATTGATTTGTCCCGGGGCTGTAGAACGGAACAGCCGATTCATAAAAGCGATCATGGACTCTACAATGCCAGTCCTCCTAATACAACGGGGTTAACCTGCAAATAACGAGTGACTATGAGATCAGAGATGTTCACCGCAATGAATACCGCAAACGGGTTGGGTTTATCCCCACCTGTCTGCGGTTATTTCTGTCTGATGACATCGTTTTGTGTAATATATCATGACACAGTGCATGGAATTTTCGGGCTTCAAACGTCTGTTGCGAAGATTTATGTTAACGATTCTCACAAAAAGTACTTGAAACGTTCGGGAAAACGGGGTAAAGTAAATCTCAAGAGGATATGTCATGAAACATAACAACAAGCCGAAAGTGTCGGAATTGACCGGTTAAATGTCATGATAATTCACACGATAGGGGCTGAGGAAATGGATAAAAAGCGATTGGTGATGGTTGGGAACGGGATGGCCGGCGTATCGTGCATCGAACAGCTGTTGAAGATTCATCCCCATGGTTATGACATTTCGATTTTCGGCAAAGAGCCTCATCCGAATTATAACCGTATTTTGTTGTCGAAGGTGTTGGCCGGAGACTCCGAAATGAAAGACATCGTGTTGAACGATTGGGAATGGTATAAGGAAAACAAGATCAACCTCTACACAGGCCATACCGTGACGAAGATTGATACGCAGAAGCGCACCGTAACGTCAGACGGCGGGATCACCGTGCCTTATGACGAATTGATCCTGGCAACCGGATCGACGCCATTCATGCTCCCGCTGCCGGGGGCGGACAAAGACGGCGTTATCGCATTCCGTGACATTAAAGATTGCGAAGCGATGATCGCCGCGTCGAAGCAATACAAGAAAGCCGTCGTCATCGGCGGCGGATTGCTGGGGCTGGAGGCGGCTAGAGGCCTTCTGAACTTGAACATGGAGGTGTCGGTCGTTCACATCAACCGTTACCTTATGAATATGCAGTTGGATCCTACCGCATCGCTCTTGCTGCAGCGGGAACTCGAATTGCAGGGGATGAAATTTTACCTGGAGAAACAATCGGAATCCATCTTGGGCAAACATCGGGTAGCGGGCCTGCGCTTCACGGACGGCACTTCGATCGAAGCGGATCTGATCGTGATGGCGGTCGGCATCCGCCCGAATGTGGCGCTCGCGAAGTCTTGCGGAATCGAAGTAAACCGGGGAATCGTCGTAAACGACTTTATGGAAACGAGTCTTCCGCACATTTATTCGGTCGGTGAGTGCGCGGAGCACAATGGGGTTGCATACGGTCTTGTCGCTCCGCTATACGAGCAAGGAGCTGTGCTGGCGAAGCGGCTCGCCGGAATCGAAACGGAAGGCTACAAAGGCTCCGTCGTTTCGACGAAGCTCAAAGTATCGGGCGTGGACGTATTCTCCGCCGGCCGGTTCGCCGACGAACCGGGTACACGATCCGTTCGGGTGCAGGACGATTTCGAAGGGGTTTATAAGAAGGTGGTCATCCGGGACGGCAAAGTCGTGGGCGCCGTATTGTTCGGCGATACGAGCGACGGCTCGCGCCTGTTCTCCCTTATTCGCAAAGGAGAAGACGTAACCGGCAAGGAGAAGCAAATCTTGCTCGGAGCGGTCGCCGGGGGCTCGGCGACATCCGGCGTCGACATCGTTGCGGCGATGGACGCGGATGAGATCGTCTGCGGCTGCAACGGCGTGTCGAAGGGGGACATTGTCGGTGCAATTCGGGAAAAGGGCTGCTCCAGCGTCAACGAGATCAAAGCGTGCACGAAAGCATCCGCCTCTTGCGGAGGCTGCAAGCCGCTTGTGGCAGATTTATTGACACATGTGTTAGGCGCCGAAGGCGTCAAAACCGTAAAAGAAGGCATCTGCGGGTGTACGCTCCATAGCCGCGATGAAATTGTGGAGGCCATTCGGCGCATGCGCCTTACGACTTCCAAGGAAGTCATGAACGTTCTGGACTGGAACAATCCGGAGGGCTGCTCGAAGTGCCGGCCTGCACTCAATTATTACCTGGGCATGGTTTGGCCCGAGCTGCACGAGGACGAGCGCGAGTCGCGCTTCGTGAACGAGCGGAATCACGCTAATATCCAGAAAGACGGCACTTACTCGGTCGTTCCCCGGATCTACGGCGGCGTAACGACTCCGCAAGACCTGCAGCGGATCGCGGAGGTTGCGCTGAAGTACAACGTGCCGATGGTGAAATTCACCGGCGGACAGCGGCTCGATTTGCTAGGCGTCGCCAAGGAGGATCTGCCTAACGTATGGGCGGACCTTGACATGCCGTCCGGCTACGCTTACGGGAAAGCGCTGCGCACCGTAAAGACTTGCGTCGGTTCCACGTTCTGCCGTTTCGGTACGCAGGATTCGATCCAGATGGGTATCGATCTGGAGAAAAAATTCGAGCGCCTTAATACACCGGCGAAGGTGAAGATGGCGGTGTCCGGCTGCCCTCGCAACTGCGCGGAATCGACAATCAAAGATTTGGGCGTTATTGCGATCGACGGCGGCTGGGAGCTCTACGTCGGCGGCAACGGTGGAACCAAATTAAGAGGAGCCGAGCTGCTTGGCAAGGTGAAGACGGAGGATGAGGTGCTCGAATGGACAGGAGCTTATTTGCAGTATTACCGGGAAACCGGCAATTACGGTGAGCGTACGTCGGAATGGGTAGAGAGGGTCGGACTCGAGTCGATCAAGACCGCACTCGCGAGTGCGGAAACGCGAAGCGCGCTCGTGGAACGGATCGAACATACGCTCTCTTTAACCAACGATCCATGGAAAGAAATCATCGAATCCCAAGCGTTACATTCGACGTTCAAGCCTCTAACCGCACAAGAAGTATGAAAGGACGGTTGATCTGATGAAACGCATCGTTGTCGGCAAGCATTCGGATATCACAGAGAAAAGATCGAGAGTCGTGAACGTCGACGGTATCGAAATCGCGTTGTTCAAGCTATCGGGCGGAGAGATTAAGGCGATCGAAAATAAGTGCCCGCACAAAGGCGGCAAGCTGTCGGAAGGCATCGTCTGCTCCCATCACGTCTTCTGCCCGCTCCACGATTGGAAGATCAGCTTGGAGAACGGCGTCGTCCAAGCACCGGACGAGGGCTGCGTAAACACATTCAGGGTCGAAATCGGTGCAGACGGGGACCTCATCCTGTATTATAATAATCGAGCGGAACATGCTTCATAATTCATGAACAAAAGTAGGGTTGCAAGATGAGAAGATTGGAAGGCAAGCGAATCGCTTTAACGGGTCCTCGCAGGTCCGAGGAATTGGGGACCTTAATCGCCAAGATGGGCGGGGTCCCGTTGTTTCGCCCAGCACAAGGCACTACAGTGTTAGACGATTCGAACATTGAGGCGGAAGTGAAGCGCGTAGCGGAAGGAGCCTTCGATTGGATGATCCTGACTACGGGCGTTGGTACGGAGCTGCTGTACGAAACCGCGAAACGGCTCGATATGGCCGAGCAATTCGTCTCGTCGCTCGGAGGCATGCAAATCGCCGCTCGCGGGTACAAGACGGTGAATATGCTGAAAAAGCTTGGCTTGAAACCGGTAGTCCGGGACGACGACGGGAGCACGGCGGGGCTTCTGCGGCAAATGGCCGCTTTCGACTTGAGCGGCGCGAAGGTCGCGCTGCAGCTTCACGGCGACCCCGCACCCAAGCTGGTGCAATGGCTGGAGGCGCAGGGGGCGCAGTACCGGGAAATTCTCCCTTATTCCCACACGCCGCCCGAGCCCGAGGTGATGGATCGGCTGCTCGAAGAGATCGTTCGAGGCGACGCCGATGCGGTTGCGTTCACCAGTACGCCGCAGTCCCGCTTCCTCATGTCCCATGCGAGGGCAAGGGGGATGGAGCAGGACGTCATCAAGGCGTTTACCGACCGCGTCGTAGCCGTTGCGGTAGGCAAAGTGACCGCGCAAGCGCTTCGGGAAGAAGGGATCTCTAGAGTCGTAGTGCCATCCGAAGAACGGATGGGAAGCGCGATTGTGGCTTTAAGCGATTATTATGCCGGATCATCAACAGTGGAATAAATCTTGACATTGCAATCTGTTCCCAATATAATCCTATTAGATATGTAATTTAATATGACACAAAGGTGTGTCGATGCAGGCAACGAAGCCATTTCTGTACGATGATGTACAGGGATTGGCTTCTTTTTGTTTATTTACTTAATTCGATGCGATGTGGAGGCTCTACGGATGAAAGAAAAGCTCGTTTTAATAGGAAATGGCATGGCTGGAGTCAACATGGTCGAACATCTGCTGAAGCTTGCTCCCCACAAGTATGAAATCACGATCTTCGGTACGGAGCCGCATCCGAACTATAACCGGATCCTGCTCTCCTACGTACTCGCAGGAGATTCGAAGGTGGACGATATAGTCATCAATTCCTTCGAATGGTACGTACAGAACGGCATTACCTTGCATGCGGGGCAAACGATCACAGCGGTCGATCCGGCAGCGAAGACGGTAACAAGCGATCAAGGGCTGACGGTTCCTTACGACAAGCTGGTTTTCGCTACAGGCTCCAATCCGTTCATGCTTCCTTTGCCGGGAGCGGACAAAGAAGGGGTTATGGCGTATCGGACGATTCGCGATTGTGAGCAGATGATCGAGGCGTCGAAGACGTACAAAAAAGCCGTCGTTATCGGCGGCGGCTTGCTTGGACTGGAAGCGGCGAGAGGCTTTCTGAACTTGGGGATGAAGGTCGATGTCGTACACATTATGGATACGATTATGGAACGGCAGCTCGATCGCACCGCTTCCAAAATGCTGCAAGCAGCCCTGGAAGAGCAAGGCATGAACTTCTTGCTGGAGAAGCAGTCCTTGGAAATAGTCGGCGATCAACGCGTCGCGGGGTTGAAATTTAAAGACGGAACCGAAACCGATGCAGATCTCATCGTTATGGCCGTTGGGATTAGACCGAATGTACAGCTTGCGAAAGAGACAGGGCTGGAAACGAACCCCGGCATTGTCGTTAACGACTATATGGAAACAAGCGTTCCCGGCATCTATGCGGTCGGCGAGTGCGCGATGCATCGCGGCGTCGTTTATGGCTTAGTGGCTCCGTTATACGAGCAAGGAGCGGTATTAGCTAAACATCTGGCCGGTCTCGATACAGCGCCGTATGAAGGCTCCGTCGTCTATACGAAGCTGAAGGTTTCGGGCGTAGACGTATTCTCCGGCGGACAATTCGTCGAGAGCGAAGGTACGAAAGCGATCCGCGTTCATGACGAGCTTTCCGGCATTTACAAGAAAGTGCTGATCAAGGATAACAAAATTATCGGTGCGGTTCTGTTCGGCGATACGACGGACGGAACGCGGCTGATGCAAATGATCCGTAACGAAACCGATGTGTCCGGGATGGAGAAGACGGCGATTCTGCAGGATTCCTCATCGGCCGCAGGAGCCGGAGCGGGTTCCGGCGCAGCTTCGATGAGCGACGATGCCATCGTTTGCGGCTGTAACGGCGTCAGCAAAGGTGACATCTGCAAAGCAATCAAAGAGCAGGGATTATCTACAATTGAAGAGGTAAAAAATTGCACGAACGCATCCCGCTCCTGCGGCGGCTGTAAGCCGCTGGTAGGCGAGCTGCTGTCGCTCACGCTTGGCGACGGATTCAAGCAGGATATGAAAGAGACGATTTGCGGCTGCACCGATGTGTCGCGCGACGAAGTCGTAGAAGCAATCAAAGAAAAAGGCCTTTCACATGTCCGCGAAGTGATGAATGTGCTCGGCTGGAAAACCGAAGAAGGCTGCTCCAAATGCCGCCCTGCATTGAATTATTACTTGGGCATGGTGAACCCCGAGAAGTACCAGGACGACCGAACTTCCCGATTCGTGAACGAGCGCATGCATGCCAATATCCAAAAGGACGGCACCTACTCGGTCGTACCGCGCATGTACGGCGGCGTCACGACGCCAAGCGAATTGAAACGGATCGCTGAGGTGGCTGAAAAATATAACGTTCCTACCGTCAAGCTCACCGGGGGACAACGCATCGATCTGCTTGGCGTTCATAAGGAGGACTTGACCGCGATGTGGGCCGATCTGGATATGCCGTCCGGCTACGCCTACGGTAAGGCTCTCCGCACCGTCAAAACATGTGTCGGCGAAGACTATTGCCGTTTCGGCACAGGCGATTCCATGGGAATGGGCATAGCGCTGGAGAAACGCTTCGAACGGCTGAACACACCGGCGAAAGTGAAAATGGCGGTATCCGGCTGTCCGCGCAATTGCGCCGAATCCGGTATCAAGGATCTTGGCGTCGTGTCCGTCGACGGCGGCTGGGAGCTGTATGCCGGCGGTAACGGCGGCGTCAAGGTCCGCGTAGGCGATCTGCTGACAACGGTAAAGACGGAAGAAGAAGTCATCGAATATACCGAAGCCTACCTGCAGTATTATCGCGAATCCGGGAAGTACGGTGAACGGACATCGGAGTGGGTGAGCCGCCTTGGCATTGAGCATATTCGCGAGGTCGTGCTGGATGCCGAGAAACGCAAGGAGCTGCGCGAACGAATGGATATTGCACTGTCGGTGACGAAAGACCCGTGGAAAGAAGCCGTGGAAAACGAAAGCATCCGCAAAGATTTGTATGAAGTCATCGAACTTAAATAATGTCAGCCGAGAGGAGCGCTAAAGGATGAGCAACGTAAAGCAAACCGTACATTGGGTCGATGTGACCGCTTATGACGAGCTGAAGCCGAACACGGGGAAAACGGTCCGGATTCAAGAAGAAGAGATCGCTTTGTTTCGATTAGCGAATGACAAAGTAGTCGCCGTCCAGAATCGTTGTCCGCATAAGGACGGAGTCTTGGCTGAAGGGATCGTTTGTGACGAACATGTGTTCTGCCCGCTGCACGATCGCAGAATCCACCTTCCTTCCGGGCTTGTTCAGAAGCCGGACACAGGCTGCGTGCGCACATACGAAACGAAGGTTCAAGACGGAAGAGTGCACATCGCCGTTTCGCAATCTACTACGGTTGCGGTATAAGGCTCGCGCAAGAACGTAGTCGGACGCTCCGACGCGCTCCTTTTGCTGGGTAACGTGCCTGAAGGACACTTCCCAACACTTGGAGCCTTTTTATTGGCGACTTTGCCATCTTAGTTTGAGGAGAATGCTTCTATGCGACAAAATCGGGCAGTCCTGACGTTAGGGCTATCGACTATGGCCATGACAGCTTCATTTGTAATTTGGAGCGTGTTTTCTCCGATCGCCGGACAGCTAAAGGAGCTGCTTCATCTCAGCTCGATTCAAATGAGCCTGTTGATCGCAGCGCCGGTTTTGCTCGGATCGATCATGCGAATTCCCATGGGAATTTATACCGACCGATTTGGCGGCAGGCGAGTGTTCACGGCGACGATGCTGTTCCTCATCGTGCCGCTGCTGGCGGCCGCTTCGACACAGTCTTACTGGGTCCTTCTGCTCTGTGCGTTGTTCATCGGTGTGGCGGGGACGACGTTCGCCATATCCATGACATATGTTTCCAGATGGTTCCCTCCGGAGCGGCAAGGACTGGTTCTGGGATTAGCTGGAATCGGCAATCTCGGAGGCGCCGTTGCGAGTTATACGCTGCCGTTTATTTTTAACAGCTATGGATTTCAGTGGGTGTTCTGGAGCCTGGCGATTCTGATGGCATGTGTGAGCGTAATCTTCTGGGCCGGAACGACCGATTTACCTGCACCGGCGAAAGCGAAAACGTTCAAGCAATCGATGGCTGTGATGCAGGATCAGGCGACATGGTACTTATCGCTGTTTTATTTTCTTACCTTCGGCGGGTTCGTCGCTTTCGGTGCTTATCTGCCGACTTTCCTTACAGACATGTTTCATTTGCCCGCGACGGATGCGGGCATCAAGACGGCTGGGTTCGTCCTGATCGCTACGCTCATTCGGCCGCTGGGAGGATATTGGGCGGACCGCTTCGGTTCGCGTAAGGTTTTAGTCGTCGTATTCACGGGTATCGTTGTCACCTCACTCGTTATGGCTGTATTCACAAGTCATTTTTCCGTATTTTTCACGAGTTGCTATGCGGCCGCAATATTGCTCGGATTGGGGAACGGCGCCGTGTTCAAGATGGTCCCCGAGGTATCCGCGAGCAACATTGGTGCGGTAACCGGCATCGTTGGAGCGGCCGGCGGAGTGGGAGGATTTTTTCCGCCGATCCTGCTCGGCATGATTAAAGACTTGACAGGTGCTTATTCGCTTGGATTCGTATTGCTGGCACTCTTTGCCTGCGTCTGTCTGCGAATGAATTACAGTACAAAGAGAATGGAGCTCCGGAACCAAGAGGCGGCGGCTTGAACCGGACATGATCGGAGAGGCGGAAACTTTCTAACGAAAGGGGAGTGGAGGACCGGTATGAATAAACATAAGCTTGTCGTCATCGGTAACGGCATGGCCGGAGTTCGCTGTGTGGAAGAAATAATCGCGCTTGCTCCGGATCGATTCGACATCACGATTTTTGGCGCCGAGCCGCATCCGAATTATAACCGGATCCTGCTGTCCAAAGTCCTGCAGGGCGATACGGCGCTGAAAGACATTACAATTAATGACTGGCAGTGGTATCAGGAGCATAACATTACCCTTCACGCCGGGGACCCGGTTGTCCTTATGGATACAGCGAAGCGGAAGGTTACCAGCCAGAGAGGGATTTCTGTCGATTATGACCAGCTGATCCTCGCAACAGGCTCGCTGCCGTTCATGCTTCCGCTGCCGGGCGCCGATTTGCCTGGGGTTACGGCATTCCGAGATATCAAGGATTGCAACACGATGCTCGAAGCTTCCAAATCGTATAAGAAAGCAGTCGTCATCGGCGGCGGACTTCTCGGCTTGGAAGCGGCGCGGGGACTTCTCAATCTGGGGATGGAAGTTCATGTGGTGCATATCTTCAATCATTTGATGGAGCGCCAGCTGGACCCTACGGCAGCAAGCATGCTGCGCAAAGATTTGGAGCGCCAGGGCATGCGCTTTCTCCTCGAGAAGCAGACCGAGAAAATTATCGGCAAGAAGCGGGCGCAAGGGCTCCAGTTCAAGGACGGCAGTAAAATAGAGGCCGATCTTATTGTGATCGCCGTCGGCGTCCGCCCGAATATCCAGCTTGCCAAGGATAGCGGCATCGAAACGAACCGCGCCATCGTCGTGAACGATTATATGGAGACGAATGTGCCCGGCGTGTATGCCGTCGGCGAATGCGCGGAGCACCGCGGTATGGTGTACGGACTCGTGGCTCCGTTATACGAACAAGGCAAAGTGCTGGCGAACAAAATTTGCGGCATCGAAACGGAAGGGTATCCGGGCTCGATATTGTATTCTCAACTGAAGGTGTCGGGTGTAGAAGTATTTTCGGCGGGGGAAATTCGCGATTCGGAGCTCACAACCTCACTACAAGTTTACGACGGGATCTCGAATACGTATAAGAAAGTCGGCGTTCGCGATAACAAAATCGTCGGTGCGGTCTTGTACGGCGACAGCAGCGAAGGCAATGAACTGCTCGGTCATATTAAGCGGCAGGATGACGTTTCCGTGCTGAAAAATAAAGCTGCCGCCGGAGGTACGGACGACGCCTATGCCGCCTCGCTTTCACCGAATGCGACCGTGTGCTCCTGCAACGGAGTGACGAAAAGCGCGATAATGGATGCGGTCATGACGGGCTCTTGCGAAACCGTCGAAGACGTTCGTGCTTGTACGCGCGCATCAAGCACGTGCGGCGGCTGCAAGCCGTTAGTCAAGGCGGTGCTGCAGCTGGCGCTGCAGAGCAAGGACTCGTTGTCGGCGCCGAAAGAAACGGTATGCGGCTGCACGCCGTTCAGCCACGAAGAGCTTCGCGACGCCGTTCGCACTGGCGAATACGCTGCTCCGGACGAAGCTATGCGCGCTTTGGGCTGGGCCAATGCGCAGGGCTGCGAGATATGCCGCCCGGCCTTGCACTATTATGCCGGCCAGGCGCGGAGCTTGAAGCTGCTTGCGGCAGACTCTGCGGAAGATGCTCCTCCGGCCGGATCGGCGCGTCTTCTTGCCGACGGCTCGTACGCCGTTGCTCCCCGCATGTATGGCGGAATGACGAGCGCCGGACAGCTGCGGCAAATTGCGGATCTGATCGATAAATACAGCATTCCGATGGCAAAGCTCTCTATCCATGGCCAGCTGGATTTGTTAGGCGTTAATCCGAAGCTTGCGGACGGACTGATCGCCGATCTCGGCCAGAAGAGGACAGCCGAAACGGCCAGGATTACGGACCGGGCATACGGCAAAACGATCGGTACTGTCGTCACTTGCGATGGCTTGGACTATGATCGGGGCGCAATACGGGACTCCGTGTCGTTTGGCGCGAAGCTCGAACGGAGACTGGAGTGTCTTCCCATGCCGGCCGATGTTAGCGTTGCAGTATCGGCAAGCCCGCTGCACCGGGCCGGAACGCTTGCCAAGGATGTCGGCATCGTTGGCGCGCCTGGCGGCTGGGAAATCTATGTTGGCGGCAGCGGCACGATGAAGCTTCGGCAAGGGGAGCTGCTGTGCACGGAGCCCTCGGACGATAAGGCGTTCGAAATGACAGCGGCCTTCCTGCAGTGGTACCGCGAAGTAGCCAGATACGGCGAGACGACGGGTCAATGGGTGGAACGCATCGGGATTACGCAGCTGCGGGAAGCGCTGTTCCATAGTCCGTTCCGTTCGGAGCTGACGCGGAGAATGCATCGGGAACAGCAGGTAAATAAGCAAATATTCGGGCAAAAGCAACCCATCTCGCAGCAAGAAGCTGCTTTGACAAGGTGAATGAGCTATGAGTCGATTAATGGAGCAACTGCGGTCGGAACCGGCTTCGGAGCTTGTCATGGACACACAGTGTCCGTTCTGCAGCGTGCAGTGCAAGATGCAAATCATCGAACATAAAGTAGATGGAGCGCAAAGCCCGACCTATTCCGTCATACCGAAGCCGAATCTCGCCTCGGAAGGGCGCCTCTGCATCAAAGGGATGAATGCCTATCAGCATGTGCTGACCGGCGAACGGATCCTGCACCCGATGCTGAAGAAGGACGGAACGTTTGTCCGCATTTCGTGGGAAGAAGCTTATGAGCTTATCATCCACAAATTCAATGACATTCGCAGCCAATACGGCAGCGATGCGATCGCTCTTTACGGCGGAGGCTCGCTGACGAATGAATCCGCCTATGTACTGGGCAAGTTTGCACGGGTTGCGCTGCGGACCAAGTATATCGATTACAACGGCAGATTTTGCATGTCTGCTGCGGCTTCAGCGGGGGTCAAGGCGCTCGGCATCGATCGCGGGCTGACGAACCAGCTGTCGGACATCGAGCAAGCACGCTGCATCGTACTGGCAGGTACGAATATCGCAGAGTGCCAGCCTACGCTGATGCCTTATTTTACAAGAGCGAAGGAAAACGGAGCCTATATCATTGCAATCGACCCTAGAGAAACCGGTACGACCCGGATCGCGGATTTGCATCTGCGTGTGAAGCCGGGCATGGATGCAACGCTCGTTAACGGGCTTCTTAAGGTGCTGCTGGAGGAGGACTTGGTCGATCGGGATTTCGTACAGCAGCGGACGAAAGGCTTCGCCGAATTGAAGTCGCATCTGGAAGGGCTCGACTTGACGGAGATTGCCGAACTGACCGGCGTATCCGCCGAGACGATCCGTCAAGCGGCTGCAGCCTACGGCAAAGCGCCGACGGGCATGGTGTTCACGGCACGCGGCGTGGAGCAGCAGACGGACGGCCACATGTCGGTCCGCAACTTCATCAATTTGGCGTTATTAACCGGCAAGATCGGCAGGCCGGGCTGCGGCTACGGGGCCGTTACCGGCCAAGGCAACGGACAGGGAGGCAGGGAGCACGGTCAGAAAGCCGATCAGCTTCCGGGCTACCGTCTGATCGAAAATCCCGAGGATCGGGCCTATGTCGCCGGTGTGTGGGGAATCGATCCGGATGAGCTTCCGGGCAAAGGGGTTTCCGCGTACGAAATGCTGGTGAAGGTTCACGAGCAGGAGATTCGATCCTTGTTCGTGATGGCTTCCAATCCGCTCATTTCCAACCCGAATGCAAACCTGGTGCAGGAAGCACTGGAGAAGCTCGAATTTCTCGTCGTTGCCGACTTCTTGATGTCGGAGACCGCTCAGCTGGCGGATCTGATTTTGCCGGCGTCGGCTTACCTCGAGAATACGGGAACGCTAACCAATCTCGAAGGCCGGGTGCTGCTAAGGGAAGCCGCCCGCCCCGCAGCCGGCGAAGCGAAGCCTGATTGGGAAATTTTATGCGAATTGGCGGATAGACTGGGCAGGGGAGCTTACTTTGCGTTTTCGAGTGCCGAAGACATCTTTAACGAGCTTCGCTTGGCAAGCCGGGGTGGAGTTGCCGATTACTACGGCATTACCTATGAGCGCTTGCGGAAGGAAGAAGGCGTCTATTGGCCGTGTCCGGAGCCCGATCATCCCGGGCAGAAGCGCCTGTTTGAAACATCGTTTCCGCTGCCTGAAGGCAAGGCGCTGCTGACTCCCGTGGACAATCATCTGCCGAAGGAGCAGGCAAGTCCGGAGTATCCGTTATATTTAACGACCGGCCGCATTTTGACCCACTACTTAACCGGCGTGCAGACGAGAAAAAGCCATTCGTTGGCGGCCCGCGACGTAGAATCGTTCGTAGAGGTGCACCCGAAAACAGCCAAGAAGTACCGTCTCGATGAGGAAGCCCTTGTGAAGCTGGAGTCGAGACGGGGCGTTGTGTACGTGCGCTGCAGGTACAACGCCGACATTCGCGAAGACACCGTCTTCGTACCGATGCACTGGGGCGACACCCAAAACGTGAATAAGCTGACTCTCGACGCTCTGGATCCGACCTGCAAAATGCCGGGCTTTAAAGTGTGCGCGGTGAACGTTAGTCCATTTGTATCCGAGTTTTATTGAGAGCATAAGACCCTCCGGAAGCAGCATAATTAAAGAATAGTTGCTTGGGGAACGTAATAAATTTCATTGATCGACGAATTTCAAAAGAGAGGGGCTGATTACCGTAGATGGCGTCTGCCTTTGGTACAGCCCCTTGACATGCTCTTTCCTTATCAAAAAACCTCAGTAAGCGGTTTCCAAACACTCCATACATCCCGAACACTTGTCTAATTCTATCACGGTCCGCGAATACTACGAAGCTTTGTGCTCGCCGTCCTGGCTTAAACGGTGCTGAGTCGGAGCATGATTACTGATAACGAGTGCCCACGAAATCATCTCTCTCTGCGCAGCCATTCTAAGTCCGACAGTTTGGAATATGTGTAACAGTAGGACTACTTCTTGTTGTTTCGATTCCTGTTCATCCTGAGATAAACCAGGAGCGCCGCAAGCACCATCGTAAATACGGCAATCTGGTCGGCGACTTCAATCGATGCCCCCAGCATCAGACTGATTGATTTCCCTAAGGAGTTACCAAGAAAAGCTGCTGCAAGAATGAGTAAAGGACGGGAAAAATTAAATTTGCGCAAATGGAAAGGCCTCCCCAAGTAAAATGCTGATATGGTGAGTCTACTACAGAACAGCGAATAATTCTATATGACTTGATGTCGTCGACTCCATTACCGCCGGAATAAAGACATAACCTTCTCCCCCGAACAGCTTAACCGATGCATTGAAAAATAAAATAGTTGATTTCCGGTCCAAATAGTATTATATACTTATTTATAGTAATTATTATTAAGTATTAAATTTAAATCGATGAGGAGAGGTACTCATGGAATCTATGTCTTCTACAAACGGCGGTAAATGTCCATTCATGCATGGAAGCGCTACAAGTCACAAACCAACAGTCACGACGAATAAAGACTGGTGGCCTAACCAGATGAACTTGAACATTTTGCATCAGCATGACCGCAAATCGAACCCAATGGGGGAAGATTTCAATTACGCCGAGGAGTTCAACAAGCTAGACTACGAAGCTCTGAAGCAAGACCTTCGCGAGCTTATGACAAACAGCCAAGATTGGTGGCCGGCTGACTATGGTCATTACGGCCCGTTTTTTATCCGGATGGCTTGGCACTCTGCTGGTACATATCGTACCGGAGACGGACGCGGAGGCGCCGGAACCGGCACACAGCGGTTTGCGCCCTTAAACAGCTGGCCCGACAACGGCAACCTCGATAAAGCCCGCCGGCTGCTTTGGCCGATTAAACAAAAGTATGGAAACAAGATCTCATGGGCCGATTTGTTCGTTCTAACCGGCAATGTCGCTATTGAATCCATGGGCGGCAAGACATTTGGATTTGGCGGCGGTCGCGCGGATGTGTGGCATCCGGAAGAAGACATTTACTGGGGTGCTGAGAAGGAATGGCTGGGGGATACCCGTTATACCGGCGATCGCGACCTGGAAAATCCGCTTGCCGCCGTTCAGATGGGTCTCATTTATGTGAACCCGGAAGGTCCGAACGGCAAGCCTGATCCGCTCGCCAGCGCCCGCGACATCCGCGAAACGTTCAAACGGATGGGCATGAACGACGAAGAAACCGTTGCACTCGTGGCCGGCGGACATACGTTTGGCAAAGCGCACGGGGCGGGCGATGCGTCGCTTGTCGGTCCGGAGCCGGAAGCCGCTCCCGTTGAAGCGCAAGGTTTAGGCTGGCTGAGCACGCATGGCTCCGGCAAAGGCCGCGACACCATCACCAGCGGTATTGAAGGCGCTTGGACGGCGAATCCGACGCAGTGGGATAACGGTTATTTTGAAATGCTGTTCGGATATGAATGGGAGCTGACGAAGAGTCCGGCAGGCGCGCATCAATGGGCCCCTGTCAACCCTGCGAAGGAGCATCTTGCGCCGGACGCGGAGGATTCGTCCGTACGCGTGCCGACAATGATGACCACCGCGGATATGGCATTGCGTGTCGACCCGGAGTACGAGAAGATCTCCCGCCGATTCTATGAGAATCCGGATCAGTTTGCAGATGCGTTCGCTCGCGCGTGGTTCAAACTCACACACCGCGACATGGGACCTCGCGCAAGATATCTGGGCCCGGAAGTTCCTGAAGAAGTGCTGATCTGGCAAGATCCTGTTCCAGCTGTCGATTATGAATTAACGGATACAGAAGTGGCAGAGCTGAAAGCAAAGCTTCTGGAGTCCGGTCTTACCGTCAGCGAGCTGGTCACAACGGCTTGGGCTTCCGCCAGCACCTTCCGCGGCTCCGACATGCGCGGCGGCGCGAACGGCGCCCGCATCCGTCTTGCTCCGCAGAAGGACTGGGAAGTGAACGAACCGCAGCAGCTTTCCAAAGTACTTGCGACACTCGAATCGATTCAAGCTGGCTTGGAGAAAAAAGTCAGCATGGCCGATTTGATTGTACTAGGCGGCAGCGCCGCAGTAGAGAAAGCTGCACGAGATGCAGGCTTTGATGTAACCGTTCCTTTCGCTCCCGGTCGCGGCGATGCAAGCCAAGAGCAAACCGATGTGGACAGCTTTGCCGTTCTGGAGCCGGTCGCCGACGGTTTCCGCAACTATCAGAAGAAGCAGTACAGCGTAAGTTCCGCAGAGCTCCTCGTAGACAAAGCACAGCTGCTCAACCTTACTGCACCTGAAATGACCGTACTTGTCGGCGGCATGCGTGTTCTGGGCACAAACTTCGGCGGTACATCACACGGCGTATTCACCGATCGTGCAGGCATGCTAACGAACGACTTCTTTGTGAACGTGCTGGATATGGGCATCCAGTGGAAGCCAGCAGAAGGAGGCGTATTCGAAGGACGCGACCGCAAGACAGGTGAAGTCGTGCGTACGGCGACTACGGTTGACCTCGTGTTCGGTTCAAACTCCGTTCTGCGCGCTATTGCTGAGGTTTATGCTCAGGACGATAACCAAGAGAAGTTTGTGCGTGACTTTATTGCTGCATGGGTCAAGGTCATGAATGCAGACCGGTTCGACCTTAGATAACCGCTGAACCAGCTCATCTGAATATGGCAAAGCAAAGAGCAGTGTTTGTTATTTCGATACTGCTCTTTGTTTTCGAATGATTCCGATCTGATATTCGACTGAAAGTGAGAGTCAGGAAAGCTAATGAACTCCCGATAAGACGACGAAACATCGCCTGCTTTGGTGATGTTTTTTTGTGCAGGAATGGGGAACACGTAACGTCATGTTTTATACTAAAGTTACCGGTAAACAGATGCGCAACTTATTAGGAGATGATTATGAAGCGGCTTTGGAAGGCGGGAGAACTTGCTAAGCTTACGGGACTCACGATACGGACATTGAGAGTTTACGATCAGATCGGCCTGTGGCTCGCCATCGACGCATTCCGATTCGGGGCACAGGCAGTATAACGAAGCCGACCAATCGAGATTGCAGCGAATTTTGTCGTTAAAGGAGCTGGGCTTATCGCTGGAGGAGATCAAATCGGACTCTCGCCGGCTTGCGGATCGGCTGCTGCTTGCTGTGCGATAGCCTTAACCCGTTCCGCGAAAGAGGCGGGCCCTCACTACCGAAATAAAAAAATGGTTACCCGTTAAAGGTAACCAATAATTAATCTTATTGAGCGGTATGGGTAGCATTCACAAGCCGCAGGAACTCCCGCATGAAGCCCGGCAAATCAGGCCACGCATGGCCGGATACGAGTTGTCCATCGACATGCAGCGTGCCTTCCGCGTATCGGGCGCCCAAGCGTTCGACGTCGAGGCGGCAAGCGTTGTAGGCAGCCATCGTTCGTCCCTCGAAGTAGGCCGTATCCTGCAGCGAGGCGAATACTTGCACTGCATGGCAGATGGCGCCGACTGGCTTATTTTCCTCAAGGAAATGACGAAGTATCCGCGGCAGATGCTCATTCGAGCGAATATATTCCGGCGCGCGCCCGCCAGGGATGACGACGCCGGCGTATTCCGATGGTTCCACATCCGCGAATGCAATATGCGCTTGAAGCAGATGGGCAGGCTTTTCGGTGTACGTCTCCCAGCCTTCCACGAAATCATGGACGACGGTGTGAAGCGTTTTCTTGGATGGAGCGGCGATAACCGCTTCGTACCCTTCCTCTTGAATCCGGAAGTAAGGGTAGTATACCTCCAATACCTCTGCTGCGTCGCCGGTCACCAAGAGAATTTTCTTCGACATGTAATCACTCTCCCAATAAAGTGTGTGCCGAATGCAAAAAATCCGTTCCGTTTCAAGATGTGAGCAGTAACTGCCAGGAAAATGTTACCATACAAAATGCTCTTTGAGAATCGTACTTTTGAACTGTCATTTCATGTATAAATTTTTCTGCTCTTCCGGCTCCAGGCTTTAGTCAAGGACAGGGCGGCGAAGTAGGCCAGCATCGAGAAGCCGATGGAACCGACGGTTTTCCACAGCATGGAAAGGCTCAAACCATCGAAGTACCGGATCGCCCCTTGCCCGCAAAAAACCATCACAATCATGGCGAAAAAAACAGTCACATAGGGGCGGATGTCCCAGTAAAACCCGATGCTGCCGGAGATCGAGTAGAAGTTGAGCAGCGCGATCAGCACAATACTGAGGCCCAGCGCAAAAGCGATTCCAACAATGCCGAAATGGCTGCCTAGTATGTAGATTGCTGCAACCTTGAACGCTGTGGCAATAACATAGTTCCAAAGGGTGGCATTCGCACGGCCGAGCCCTAGCAGTATGGCATGCAGCGGCGCATCGAAATAATGAAGGAAAAACATGGGCGCCAGGATCTTCAGCAGCAGGCCGGCTTCCGGCGCGTCATAGATAATGGTGGTGAGCGGTGCGGCCCAAACGTACAGGATGACGGTGGCCGGCGCCCCGATGATAAGGCCTAAGCGCAAAGCTTGCTCCATTCTTTCGTGCATTAACAGGCTGTTCTTATTCGCTGCTGCTTCACTGATGGCCGGAATGAGGGCGGTGGACAGGGACTGGGTGATGAAGCTGGGCATGAAGAGAAGCGGGAAGGCATATCCGGCGATCATGCCGAACTGTTTGGTAGCCATGTCCGTGCCTATGCCCGCAGCGGCAAGGCTGGTCGTAATAAGCAGCGGCTGAAAGGCGCCATAGAGGGAATGAACCACACCATTACCGGTAGTCGGCAAGCCTATCCGAAGCAGCTCGAAGAGGGTCGATCGGCCCTTCCGAAGATGGGCGGCCCAAGTCTCTCCCGGCAGTTTCACCTCCCCGTGCAGCTTGTAGCTGGCAAGCAGAAACAGCAGACTGAAGCTCTCGCTCACCACCGATGCGGCCATAGCGCCTGCAGCCGCATAGGCAACGCCGTAGGGCAGCAGTACGTGCACCAAGGCCAGCACACATGCGATCTGTACGGTGTTCTCCAAAACATCGGAGGCGGCGATGGCGTGCATCCGCTGCTTCCCGCGGAAGTATCCCTTCAGCACCGCCGATACGGCAACGATAGGCGCAATCGGCGTGATCGCAAGCATGGCGTAATACGCGCGCTCGTCGCTGAGCAGGACGGAGGCGATCCATTCCGAGCCGAGCAGGGAGAAGGTCGTCAGTGTGACACTCAGGAAGCCCGTAACGAACAGAGAGACGTGCAGGATTCTTCTTATCTTGACCCGGTCTCCCCGGGCATCGGCCTCAGCGACCAGCTTGGAGATCGCGACCGGCAGTCCCAGCTCCGTAATCGTGATGACTAACGGAACCAGGGGATGCGCCATCATCAACAAGCCGATTCCTTCCGCACCCAGCACCCTGGCTACGAACATTCCGCTGATGAAGCCTAGTATGCGGTTGATAAACGCGGCGACGGACAAGAAGACCGTTCCTCTAATGAACGCTTGCGAAGGTTGCGGCATTGGGCATCATGTCCTCCTGTAGATCAAATACTATCATTGTATTTCACCTTTCGGAAAAACATGAGAACAAGCCACACGTCTACCGGAAGTTATCCAATTTCGCCTCAACAACATGAGGGGTAAGCAGAAGAGGGTTGCCAACAAAAAATATTGAACTAGTCGTTCCGAAATATACTGGACTAATCATTCCTGAAATTATATACTGTAACTATCGAAACGGGGGAGGGAGCGCAATGGGACGGCATAAAGAGTTTGACAAAGAAGCGGTGCTTCATAAAGCGATGCTTGTTTTTTGGAAGAAAGGCTACGAAGCGGCAAGCATTCCCGAATTGTTGGAAGCCATGGAGTTAAGCAGATCCAGTCTGTACGAAACGTTCGGAGACAAACAAACGCTTTATATCGAGGCAATCAACCAGTACAAGAAATGGAGACAAGCCAAAAGGGACGTCCTCGTCCATGCGACTTCCGCCAAATCGGGAATCCGGCAGTACTTCGAGCTGCAAATCGATTCCGCTTTAGACAGCGAATCACCGGGGGGCTGTTTGATAACCAATGCTGCAGTTGGCATGGACTCGCCGGATGAGCAGCTGAATACGCTGATCAGGGAGCGGTTTGACGAGTTGGAGAAATCGTTCTACGAGCTGCTGCGCAAAGGGCAGGAGTCGGCGGAAATCTCCCCGGAGAAAGATATCAAGTCGTTGGCGCATTTGCTCTTAAACCTGAATCATAGCATCAACATCGTTGCAAAGGTGCAGGGTAACCGCAGCAAGATACAGCAGATGATAGATTTGGTGATGGAAATGCTATAATGCATTTTCACGCACATACCGGAACGATCGTTCCAATAAAACCTATTCACCGAGGAGTGTTTTGTATGCAATCCGCTTCAATTCCAAGCGCAGAGAAATCGGTTTCGGCATCGCTGATTTTTATCCTTGCAGCCGCATGCGGCATCATCGCGGCAAATCTTTATTATGCCCAGCCGCTTGTAGGTCCGATCGGTTCGAGCTTAGGGCTCTCCTCCGGGACAGCAGCGCTTATCGTTACGCTGGCCCAAGTCGGTTACGGGATCGGCTTGTTATTTATCGTACCTCTAGGAGACATCTTTGAAAATCGCAAGCTGATCGTTTCGTTATTGCTCATCACTGCCGTCGTTTTGACTATTGCCGCAATGGTCAAAAGCGCCGCTCTGTTCCTTAGCGCCTCGCTTGTTATCGGGGTAGGTTCCGTTGCAGCACAAAGCCTTGTGCCATATGCGGCTCATCTTTCGCCTGAAGCCGTGCGCGGCCGCAATGTGGGCAGCGTAATGAGCGGGCTGCTGCTGGGGATTATGCTCGCTCGTCCCATTTCAAGCCTGGTGGCGGAATATTTGGGCTGGCACGCCGTATATTTTATCTCCGCGGCATTGATTTTTATACTGGCTGTTGTATTGGCAAAGGCGCTGCCCGCAAGGCGGCCATCGACAGCAACAGCTTACCCGGCGCTGCTGCATTCCATGCTGCATCTGCTGAAGACGACGCCGTCTTTGCGGCGAAGGGCGATTTATCATGCATGTGTTTTCGGTACATTCAGTTTGTTCTGGACAACGGTTCCGTTGGTACTCACAGGTCCGGCGTTTCATTTTACCCAGAAGGAGGTCGCTCTCTTTGCCTTAATCGGGGTAGTGGGGGCAATTGCGGCGCCGGTGGCGGGCCGAATGGCGGATCGTGGTTGGGTTCGCTCGGCGACAGGCTGGGCACTCGCCATCGTCATCATATCCGGACTGCTTCCCTTGCTGGTTCCGTTAGGCTCCGCATTCTCGTTATCCCTCCTCGTTGCTGCGGCCATTTTACTCGATATGGGCGTGTCCGCCAATCTGGTGCTCGGGCAGCGGGTAATCTTCTCATTGGGGGCGGAAATACGCAGCCGGCTTAACGGCTTGTATATGGCCATCTTCTTTGTCGGGGGAGCTGTCGGCTCGGCGGCAGGGGGCTGGGCTTACGGGGCTGCGGGCTGGGAAGCGGCGTTGCTGATCGGGATCGTCTTACCGGCCATCGCTTTGGTATATTATGCGACAGAGTATAGAAGGTAACCTTCCGGGTTGTTTATTTCAATGCCTATTCCGTTGACGATATATTATTCTAAGAGGCTGTCCCCGAAACAAATATGTGTCTGTTCGGGGGACAGCTCTTTCATGTTTAATGGCGCACTCGCTGAAGATTCACATTGAATTCACCCATAGTTCAAAGAATGTAAGTAATATACGATGCCCCAAAAGCCATGCATCCTTGCCGTGTGACCCGCCGCCGGAAGCATGGCTTTTTTGTATAACGAGGCTCAGGAATGCGAAGCCGAACGCTTGTCCTCCGTCCGGCGGAATCGGCCCAAAGAGACTGCCAAGGCCAGCAAGCAGACGAACAGTGCTACCCAGAATACAAAATGGAGAGCACCAAGCATTTGCAGCGGATCGGACGCCGCGGCATCCCCGCCGAGCATATGCAGATGCGTAGTATACAAGGAGACGGATACCGAGATGCCTAACACCATGCCGATATTGCGCACCAAAGCATTCAGGCCTCCGGCTGTCCCAAGCTTCGGTTTCGGGGCGGCTCCCATCACGCTGGCGTTGTTCGGCGATTGGAACAAGCCGCTGCCCAGACCGAAGATGGCGAGGTGCAAGCCAACCACCCAAGCGCTTTCGTGAACGGTCAACGTACTTAGAAGGCCGAAGCCGATGGCGTTCAATACGAGCCCGGCCGTCGTCAGAGCATTCGGTCCGATCTTATCCGACAGCCAGCCGGAGAAGGGAGCGACGACCGCCATCGTGAGCGGGTACATCATCATCGTATAGCCGGTGTGCTCCGGTGTGAAATGCAGTACATTTTCCATATAGAAAGGCATCATGACGTTGACGAAGAACATGGCGACGAAGCTCAATAGAGCAGTCATATTGCCGATGCGAAACGCACGGATGCGATAAAGACTGAAATCCAGCATCGGCTGCTTCAGCCTCACCTCCCAGCGATAGAAGCACAGCAGAATCACGAAGGAAACCAGAAGCACTCCGATTGTTAGCGGCGAGGTCCAGCCCCATTCGTTGCCATTGGATATGGTGTACAGGAACGATACCATTCCGACGATGAACAAAGCGGAGCCGGCAAAATCAAACCCTTTGCTCCTTTCCTGCACTTGATCCTTCGGCAGCAGGAACGATCCGGCGATACAGGCGATAATGCCGATCGGGATGTTGATCCAGAAGATGGTGGGCCAGCCGAAGCGATCGACCAATATCCCGCCGATACCGGGGCCTGTCAGCGAGCCCAAAGAGACGACCGTACCGACGATGCCCATGGCCCGTCCGCGCTCCTTCGCCGGAAACACATCGGCAACGATGGCCTGGCTGTTGGACATAAGGCACGAGGCGCCGATCGCCTGCACGATTCTGGAAACAATCAGGACGCCCAGCGTCTGGGATAAGCCGCAGAAGGCCGAGCCCAGCGCAAACACAATGAATCCGTAATTATAAACGCGGCTTCTTCCGATCAAATCGGAAATCTTCCCCATAATCGGCAGCGTAGCGCAGATTGTGAGCAGGTACGCTGTCAGCACCCATTGAACCGTATGGATCGGCGCTTGCAGCTCGCTGGACATGGTAGGCAGTGCAACATTCGCTATGCTGCCGTCGAGCGTGGCCATGAAGGTCCCCAGCGAGACATTGGCCAGAACGACCCATCTGTTGGAAGGGACAGGTTCAGCAGAGGAAACGTGCGGGTTACGGCTCAAGACGATAAACTCCTTTGCGGCCCGGTCAGACGAATAAACCTTGGCATGATATGGGTTGGACATGTTTTGTCTATTTTAGGCCATACGATGTTCGTAATTCAAATTTATTCATCGACATTAGGTTCCCCAAATGAGGATTCTTATTATGTCAAACCCATACAAGATTTGAGGAGAATTACGGTTACCGAATCGGGTTGAGAAGGACTTCCTCTAAAAATATGATTGACATGACACCAATAGGTGTCCTATAATCAAAAACGACACCAAACGGTGGCCGTTCTAAGTTTGTGATTTTGCAGCGTGAGTAGGGTTCACTTGGTACACACAGGGATTTTCTATACTATGACGGACACAGCCGCATCACATGCTGTCGCGGAAGATTACGGCGTATTTGCACCATTTTTGGATCGATCTTCGAATCCTGCCTCTCTCCTCGTGGGCGTTACGTCCGAAGAACCGTATACTTTAAGAGGTGGTGAAATTAGCAGCAGTCCCTTGGTAATAATAAGTATGAGAAATATGGATTCCAGTAGTTACGAAATAAAGAGATACATGGAGGGAAGGACATGTCCTATATCGTTGATTTTAACAATGTGTCTACGGTCGGTTTAGAGTCTTCACCTGTCGTAGATGCGCTTGCCGGTTTACGTGCCAATGAAGCCCGTTACTTCATGAACAAATACAAGCATGAATTTACTGTTGTGCCTGCTAGCGAAAGCCAGGATACCATTGATTATGTGTATCGGATTTTGAAAGAAGAACGTGGTATCGAATTCGCTGCAAAACCTTTAGAAACATCTCGTTTTCAAGTGGAAAATATCAAATGGGCCTTCGTCTTCTTTGAGGATGGTCTAGCGGTCAACGTCATGTATACGATTGATGACCCAAAGAAGCGGGCTGTTGGCTTTAAGCTTTCCGAGGGGATGGAGGTACCTAAGGAATTGGAAGAGAAGAAGTTTAAGTTTGCAAGACAGAAGTCTAAGCTGGCCGGCACCATTCGAGGCTCGTTTTTTGTGATAAAGGGCGAATATTAAAGCAAGCGAAGGCATTACAGCGGTGGAGCGGATCCGTCGCTTTTACTTGTTTGCAATGCCGCTTGCGCCCGAATGTCGGGAAGATCTATGGATATTATCCGTTCCGACGGACCTCGTTAGGGGTAACCCCGTACTCCTTCTTAAACGCCCGGTAAAAGGAACGCAAGCTGTTAAAGCCGCAATCGAAGGCAATATCGGTGACCGGATAGGTCGTGGATTGCAGCATCGCTTGAGCGAGTGCGGCCCGGCGGCCATTTACGTAGTCGCGAAAAGAGGTGCGGAGCTGCTCGGAAAATATACGTGAGATCATAAATTTGCTGATCCCCAGCTCCTTGGACAATGTGTCCAGTGAAATAGGCTCCAGAAAGTGAGTTTCCAAATAAACCAGGAGCTTCTGAATCATGGACAGATCCGGGTTGGACTCTCTGCGCTTAAGAGATAACAGCGGCAATAGGCTCCCCATCACCACGGAAGTATAGGCCTTAATTAGACGGTTGTCTCCATGAGCCACATACAGGTTATGTAATATGTGAAAAATTTCTGTGATGTGAGGGGGGACCTGGCTCTGTGGGACAACGGGATGGTCCGGCACATAGTTAACCAGATCGGCAGCATATTCTCCGATAAAGGCGGGATCAACCAAGGCCAGCATCATCCGGCTATGCTCCTCTGTCCGGTATCCGTGCGGTTGGTTAGGAAAAATGACAGCCACGTCGCCATCCGTCAGCACAAAATCCTGCTGGTTAGCGGTGATCCGGATTTGGCCGGAGAGAATCATGGCAAGCTCCACATTTTTGTGCAGATGAAGGGGATAGGTATTGTCGGTTGAGAGGAAGGAATGAAACGGCTGGTTCCGGTGCTGGTAACGGATTGTCACGACAGAGTCCCTCTTTTCGTCCGAATGAATCTGCAATAGTTGGCACAAAATTTAATCTTTACTGGCAGGTACTAAGCATGCAAGTCCTGTAACATAATAGTTGCAAGCGGCTTCCATCACCAAATTGAAGGGAGGAAGTGTAACAGGATTGCATGCGGCTGAAGTTGGTTGGTCAGCTATAGGTCAAGCAGGGTCTTGTTATACGATGCAACCAATGAAACGTAAGAGTCCCCGTAAGAAAAGAGGAATTGCTGTCATCTCAAGTATTTCGATAGCGCTTTCAGTTAACTTGATTTTACCTGTTTTCACGGCGGCAGCACAAGCAGAGGAAGGCCGCATTACAGCGGCGTCTATCCCGGCTTTTCCCGGCGCAGAAGGAGGCGGAGCTTATACCAGCGGCGGCCGGGGCGGTGGTGTATACATCGTAACCAACCTATTGGATTATGGACCAGGTGAGAAGCCCATCGAAGGCTCTCTCCGATACGGGGTCTCATCCACTCCGAAGGAAGGACGTACCATTGTGTTCCACGTCTCGGGCACCATCGAGCTGAAGGACTCCCTGCGACTGAGCAGCATCAAGAATCTGACTATTGCTGGACAAACCGCACCGGGTAACGGAATTACTCTAGCCGGGTGGGATACCAATATCAGCAACTCCGAGAATATCATCATCCGCTATATGTCTTTCCGACCGGGGGCCACAAACGTATTCAACGGCAGCGATTCTATGGACGCCCTGTGGGGAAGGGATAACAAACAGTTTATTATCGATCACTCCTCCTTCAGCTGGAACACAGACGAGACCCTATCAACCTACCGGGGCGAGAACGGCACCATTCAATGGTCCATCGTGTCGGAGAGCTTGACCTTATCGGGGCACTCGAAAGGCCGTCATGGCTATGGCGGGATTGCAGGAGGGGACAAAACTACCTTTCACCATAATCTGTATGTGAGCCATACCTCCCGTAACCCTAGACTTGGCGGCGGTTATGCCGGTAAAGCCGATGCGCAGCATGTCGCAGTACTGCAATTTTCGAATAACGTGATCTACAATTGGGGCTTTAACACGGTTTATGGCGGCGGCTTCAACTTTACCAACTACATGAACAACATGGGGATCGCAGGGCCGGGCACAAGGGATCATGTAGCCGGCAGGGTCATAGATGCAGGTGAGGCCGGTAAGCTCGGGGGGTTCTATATCACCGGGAACCGGATTAACAATACCGCAACAGGCTTGTTAGACGGCTCCTCCCCATACGTTAAGAATTCCGGCGATACCGGCGGAAATAACCAAACCTTTTATAGAACGGAGCCCTATCTCTCTGCAGATAGTACGGGAATGAATCATGGAATAACCAATCAAGGATTTGACGAGTATGTGCGCAGCGGGGTGAAGGCTGCAGATCATAAGCTGTTGACCGATATCCTCGCACGGGCCGGAGCCACCTATCCCCGACGGGATGCTATCGATGCCAGAATCGTTGCGGAAGTTGAGCAGGGGCTGGGACGGTACATCAACACTGAGCATGAGGTTGGAGGATATGTATCGGACTTTGGGGTGATCGAGGAGCAGCGGCCTGCCGATTTCGATACGAACCTGAACGGAATGGCCGACAAATGGGAGAAGGCGCAAGGGATCTGGGAAAACCCCGACGCCTACAAGACGATTACGGAAAGCGGCTACACCTGGCTGGAGCTCTATTTAAACGGATTGGTCGACATGGAGCATATCGCCGAAAATCCCGAGGCCAAGCTCACTTCCCCTGCGAATAACGCTCAATATGATTTGGGCAAAGCCGTACCGGTAGAGATTAGAGCTTCCTCCAGGTTTGGGCACAACATCAGTAAAGTAGAGGTTTACAACGGTTCGGAGTATGTGGGTGACGCCGAACTTCGCGGCGGGCGATATGTGTATACCATCCAAGGTCTTCAAGACGCTACCCATTATATCTCTGCAAGGGTCATCGATACGGAGGGCAATGCTACCCAAACCACTGCCGCCACGATCCATGTCAACACTGAACCTAAATCATTAGCAAAAGAAGGCTGGAAATCGGCGGACATCGGCAATCCGGAACTTAAAGGCTCCGCAAGCTTAACGGACGGTGTGATTACGGTCAAAGGCAGCGGCAAGCTTGGAGAACGAGAAGGCGCCATTGAAGGTTCTAAAGAGGCGGACGCCACCAAGGACGACTTCCATTTTGTCTATCGGGAGATGTCCGGGGATCTGGAGTTTACCGTGCGGCTGAATGAAATCGGTTTCGCTGATAACCATGCCTTCACAGGTCTGATGGTTCGTGATGAATTAACGGACAAAAGTGCTGCAGCAGCCTTGGGTCTATCCTGGGTGAAAATATCCAAAGAGTACCCTTGGTCCGCTTATCTTGCAGGAAGGGATGCCAAGGGCGGCAGCTTTGACGAAATGACGGAAACTTTGGACAGTGCGGCCAGTGCATCCAAGGCGGGCATTCAGCTCGTGGCGGACATACCGTTTAAGCTGAACGGAGTGGCACAGGGCTATTGGCTTAAGCTGGGGCGTAAGGGCGACACCTTCTATGCCTACGGTTCCTTGGACGGTCAAACGTGGACCGCCATCGGCGAGCGGACCATCCCGATGAAGAAGAAGATCTACGCAGGCTTCGCCGTCGACAGCAATGATGTTGCCAACGACCTCAAGCAGCTGAACTATGCCAAGTTTTCCAATGTAAGCTTAACGAATGGATTCGAACCGATGCACAACTAAAGCTGAAGCCCTCGCTGATCCAATATGGAGCGGCCGGGGCTTTTCATTTGTTTTGTTTGAGGACATATGTCCTTCCCATCATCCTGTAAATCCCTTTTAATATAGAATATCAATAAGGGCTTGGGGGAGAAGAAGGGTGAAAGGACTGTTGTTGGCGTTGATGACCGGCTTTTTTATTACCCTGCAAGGGGTGGCGAATTCCCGGATCAGTGAAGGGATCGGCACCTGGCAAGCGGCGACGATGACGCAGTTTACCGGTTTTGTGACGGCGTTACTGATACTATTGTTTGTGAAAAAGAAAAGCTGGCAAGCGTTCAAAGAGGTCAGCCCCGTATATTTAACAAGCGGAGCTTTAGCAGCAATCATTATATCGAGCAACATATCCGCTATTCATCGCGTGGGGGTGACGCTGACCGTCGCAGCCGTATTGATCGCCCAACTTAGCTTGACTTTCCTTGTTGACATCAATGGTTGGTTCGGTGTAAAGAAGCAGCATATGCGCCTGCCGCAGTTTATTGGGATTGCCCTCATGGTGATCGGTATCATCTTGTTAAATTTTTAAGCGGAACCGCGGGAGTGGTGAACAATGAAAGAAATCAAGGATAAGACATTATTGGAATCCTACCTTCGGGATCACGAGCTGGAATCCATTTTTCATGAAAAAATCAGGCCGCATCTGTCATTGTACACGTATAAACGCGGAGAACTGATCTGTTCCCAAGGCGAAAGTCCGGAATGTTTATATATTCTCGTCAAAGGCAAGCTCAAGGTATTCATGACCAATCCCGAAGGAAAAATGCTGGTGATCTCCTTTAAAACTGCGCTTGAGCTTGTCGGGGATATTGAATACGTACAGGAGACGGACATCTTGAATACGGTGGAGGCGGTTAGCAGTGTCCATATGATCGCCGCGCCCTTCCGGATCCTCAGAGAGTACGGGAGGGAACACGCGCCATTGTTACAATTTTTGCTGAAAGTAATCACGAAGAAATTTTACATGAAATCCAGCTCCTTGAGTCTTAATATGATGTATCCCGTAGAAGTTCGTCTGGCCAGCTATCTTCTGGCGGTGTCCTCCGACGAGTCCGAAAACCCGGTATCGGGGCTGCTTAGTACGGCGGAGCTTAAGGATGTAGCGAATTTGATCGGGGTCAGCTACAGGCATTTCAATCGAATCGTACTGCAATTCTGTTCCAACGGTCTACTCGAACGCGTAAAGGGTGGGGTAGTCGTGAAAAACCCGGATGGTTTAAGCAAACTGGCGATCCGGAATATCTACGAATACTAGTAAAGGGGCATCCTCCGATGATGATAGGATTATGGTTAGCGCTTCTGGCCGGCTCCCTGGTCGGACTGCAAAACATATTTAACAGCAGGGTTCACGAACGGGCAGGTTCTTGGCCTACGACCGCTCTGGTGCTCGGCCTCGGATTCCTCGCCTCCTTCCTGATCGGACTGGCGGTTGAGGGAAAGCGGCTGTTCCACCTGGAGCATATGGAGCTTTGGTTCTGGTTTAGCGGTATTGTAGGGGTTGGCGTTGTGGCTTGCATGGTGAACGCTATGAAACAGCTCGGGCCGACCTATACCATATCGATTGTGATGTGCTCCCAGCTGTTTTTCGCTCTTATTTGGGATTCCTTCGGCTGGATGGGACTGGAAGTCGTTCCTTTTACGCTGAAGCAGCTGGGCGGCGTGCTTGTGATCGTAAGCGGGATATTGCTGTTTAAGTTCGGCGGTTTGCGAAAAAATCGTTCGGACCTGATGCGGAGGGAACGTGCTTAAACAGGAATAACAAAATGTCGGCTTAAAGATGGGACAGCAAATTGGGTTGAGCTGAAAGCTGGAGCTGCTCCTGACAGCCATTATCGTTTCGAGGCGAATTCTGAGGCGGACGCTGCCAAATGTCGCTGAGGAAAGAATCTCCTGATCGGGGAACTCTATATGCATAAGCAGACGTTTATTGGAGAGATAAATACGATTGCAGCAAAGACTCCTTTCGCCAAGCGGAAGGGGCCTTTGCTGTTAAAGAGTCAATCATGCAGAACACTGAACAGAGCAAAAAAGTCGAGGGAATCATTTCAGCAAGATAAGTTAATAAAGCGACAATTATGGCTAATTTAGGAAAGGGAAATCATGCTATGCTTGGTTTGAGAACGCTATCAATTCAATTCAAATTATTTAGGAAAGGAGATCAAAAGTATTTGATGACATGATGAGGAATAGCGTCAAATCGTGCCGTTCTGCATTTACTGATGACCTGAAAATATTGGTAAAACGGGAAAGGGGTACTTTATGAAAAAAACGCTGGCGATTTTGATCACAAGCTCCATTCTTATGCTTTCCAGTGCAACCGTATATGCCGATGGACAGTCTTCGCAGGTAACCCAATCCATCTATAAGCCAGGTGTGACTGTGACGGCGGATGAGAATTCACCGACCGGGTATACCGCCACATTTGTGTATAAAAGCAGCGACCCAGACGTTCAAAAGATCGTGCTTTACAGCGACACCTTCATGCTGTGGGATGAAAAAGCACCCCAGTATACCGGCAGCGGGAGCAACGGAATGAATTTAAATAACGTATCCGGTGCGTACAAAGACGCCTACGGACATCTCCCCGGTGACTACAAGGACACCTATTGGCCGGGCGGCGGTTCCGCGAGTTCCAAGCTCTCCCTGGAGCTCGCAAAGGTACCGAATACAGACGTGTGGTACACGCAGGTCCCCTTGATGAGCGGTGCGTTCGTCTACAACTACGAGGTCACCAAGAACGGCGTCACCACCGCCAGGCTTGACGACCCCGCGAACCCGGCGTTGGTAAACACCGCGACAGGCGTCAGAAGCCTTTCAAGTATCGTTTATGTGCCGTACAATGCGGAGAAGCAGGGCGTGGGCGAATACAGAGACCGTAGCCTTGAGCTTCCGAGGACGGACGGGCGGAAGGGCACCATCCAGACCATAACGTACCCTGCCTCCGATGGGACCAACCGCGGCATGACCGTTTACCTGCCTTACGGCTACGATAAGAACAGCCAAAAACCATACAATGTCCTATACATCAACATGGGCAACTCGGGCGACCAGTTCGGTAACGAGCTGCGCTGGATGAACGAGGGCGCCCTGCCGAATATCGCGGATAATTTGGTGGCGCAGGGCATGGAGCCGTTCGTCGCCGTTTCCATGAACTATCAGGATTGGGGCCACAGCTGGGCCAAAATCGAGCCGGACGTGCTCAATTATGTCATGCCCTTCGTGGAGTCAAACTACAATGTGTCGAAGGACCGCTTGGGCCGCGGATACGCGGGCTTAAGCGCCGGCGCCGGCACAACCGCCCGGTTCTATCTGAACCACCCCGATGTATTTTCGCAATTCGGCATTTGGAGCAACGGTGTCGTCCCGACCGCTGAGCAACTGGCCAAAATCAAGGAATACAACGATTCCACAAAGGTACATATTGCCCTTGGCAAATGGGATTATGTGACCGCCGGCATACCTATGCACGAAGCTCTTGCGGAGAACGGCATCAAACATGAGTTTAACGTGATTCCCGGCGGCCACGATTGGGAGTTCTGGCAGCTCATGTTCGCCGAGTTTGCCAAGGATCACCTGTGGAAGGACACCGGAGACGTATGGCCTAATGAGAACGCCATGCCAGGCAAGGTCAATGCGGCATCTTCCGCAGGAACTACAGCAAACAATACCCCTGTCGACGTGACAACTACGCAAGCAAACGTTGCGGTGGACGCAGGTGTCAAAGCCGCAAAAGAAGCTGGTCTGACAAGCGCGACTGTGAGCTTAACCAGACCGGGTAACGTCACACTTGATACTCTCCGGGCCATGATGGCACGAACAGGTATGCCGCTTAACATCCATGCCGACACCTTATCTTCCAATGGCAAAACCGTCGATGCTTATATCACTTTTGATCCTGCCCGCTCAGTGAAAGACTTGAATCTGTTTGTGTCGCCTTCATCATCCGTTGCGAACTCTCTTCGTGCTCAGTTTGGCAGGCTGTTTACTAATAACCTAATGGTTGTCAGCTTCGGGCAGGAGGGCGAATTCGGGCAGCTCATGGAAGTCGCTGTAAAGACGGATAAGAAGATGAATGCTGGTAATGCAATCGTCTACTCCTACAACAGAGAGAATAACACGTACGCCAAAATGAATACGACAGTCCGGATCGATGACAGCGGATACATTCACTTCAAGACAAGGGTGGGCGGAGACATCATCATAAGCGACGGAGATCTGACCAATCAATAGTTCTGAGCTTCGCCGTGAAGGAGAAGCAATTCATGTCCGCGAATCTTCCTCAATCGGAGATTCAGCGATTCATCAAGCCTTGCGAGATCGGCCGATTAGCTGCGTTCGTATGCAGCCCGATGGCCTCCGCCTTTAAAGGATCTCCGATCCGAATGGGCGGAGGAACGGTACCGACAATTTACTAATTGTTTGTATGGATTGAACGCTAAGAATGAGATCGTCCCGGTTCAGGCGATAATTAAGATTAGCAATCCATAAGAAACAACCCCATCTGAAGTGTTCTATAATGCAGGTAATGTAGATATTCCTCATGAGCAAAGGAGAACCGAAAATTGAGAAAACTCGTTCTATTTCTGCACGCATCGCTTGACGGTTTTGTAGAAGGGCCGAAGGGTGATATGGACATTGGCTGGGTTTCCTACGATGCCGATTTGGAGAAACACGCGAAAGAGATTCTGAGTACAGCCGACACTGTCATTTGGGGACGCGGGACTTATCAGATGATGCACAATTACTGGCCATCCGTGTCTTCGGACCCATCAGCTTCGCAGCATGAACGGAATCATGCCGAGTGGATCGAAAAGACAGCCAAAATCGTTTTTTCCACGACGTTGGAGAAAGCCGAATGGAACAATTCCAGACTGGTGAAAGAAAATGCCGAGGAAGAGATCAAGAACCTCAAACAGCAGCCAGGCAAGGATATGGTTATCCTCGGCAGTCCCAGGTTCGCGCACTACCTTATGCAGTTTGATTTAATAGATGAGTATAAGATTACGGTTTCTCCCGTCCTGATCGGCAGCGGGTTGCCGCTATTCCAAGGTTTCAAGGATAAGATCAATCTTAAACTTATCGAAAACAAGACCTTTGATTCTGGAGCCATAGGTCTCGTTTACCAGAGGGTTAGATGATATTCTCTCCTTAATACAGTAACAGTTCTCTAAGTTTATATTATACTGACGATGATTGCGGCCGGTCATTCCGACCGGCTGTTTTTGTTCCAATAACGGGGCGCCAGGAGAACGGAGCGAACTTATGACTTTGATTTCCGTCGGGTGACAGGAACAATGATCTCATTAATTACCAATTACCGCGTATATCGCTTTTTATTTTATGGGATCAGGTTCTTGTCAAAGCTAATTGATATTGATAGCTCCAAAGCTTTTTAGTCATCTTGAACGCTTTCGAGAAGCGGGTCGGGGTACGGAGCCACGCAGGAATGCGGGCTCCGTTAATTAGTTTGCACTTGCGCAAGCCCGCTAAGCTGGAGTAACTCGGCTGCTGATTATTACGATTACAAGTGCATAGATGATGAACAATATCAAGAAGATTGAGGAATAGCCGAAGGGATAGAAATATGCGCCAAGCACCGGACCGATTGTCATGCCCTGGTAACGGAAAAAATTATAGACCCCGGTTGCAGTCGCACGCATGCGTGAGAGCTCCGATGACAGCAATGCCGTCTGCAGAGGCAGAGATAAGCCAAGTGAGAAGCCGAAAAATGAGATGCACACGACAAGCCATGTTAATGAAACGGGCGACAACATTGCCAAGAGAAGTACACTCACTCCATTAAGGACGGCAGTCGCAATCAACATTCTGCGTATCTCAATGTACACCTGCACGGGACCGCAGACGATACTCCCAATAATGAGACAGATAGAGACCGGCAAGTAGAGGACGCCTGTCTCGGTCGGACTGAGGCGATAAGCATCAGTGGCAATCGAAGGAAGCAGGATAATTAAAATATAGAACACAGTATATTGCATAATGCCGAGCAGAATAAGCGATTGTCCGCTTCTGTGCGCCAATACGTCCGAGAACTGGCGGATCGCGAACCGCTCCCCAGCGACCTTATTCATCCCCGTCTCCGGCAGGCTAATATAGATGACCAGCCAGTATAAAGTGCTGATTGCGAGCATTACCCACAAGAGCGGGTGGAAGCCGAATCGTTCCCCGACATACCCGCCGAAGACTGGCCCGAGCCCCGGACCCAACGCAACGAGCATCTGATAGATCCCCATCGCACGAACCCTTCGGTTCCCTTCGAATAAATCGCCGATCACCGTTAATGCGGCAACAGAGCCAACTGATCCGCCGACGGCCTGCAGGATGCGGAATACGATCAGCATTTCAATATGATCAGAAAGCGAGACACCTAACGTAGCCAGCAAATAGAACAGGAAGCCGAGCAGTAAAATTTTGCGCCGCCCGTACTTATCGATTAGCGGACCGTAGATGAGCTGCATGAACGCGAATATTATCGGATACACCGATATGGTCAAGCTGACGGCCGTCGAAGATGTACGGAATAATTCGGCAACCTCCGGCAGGAGCGGGGTATAGAACGTCTGCACAAACGGCCCGAAAAAAGCCGCAATGGAAACGAGATACACGAGATAGTGTTTTCGCATTCAGATCACCTCCAGTTCGATGATGGTTTACTTTTTCAAGAATACATAATAAAGTGGAAACGAGGAAGAATGCACTTTTTCGTTCCATACGAACCAAAAGGGAAGTGATGGTCATCGCAATCGATAGAGGGGCAGATTATGTATACAACGGGAAGTCGTATCAATGTCCGATTGATCTCTCCGTATCCTTATTGTCCGGACGATGGAAGACGTCGATCCTGTGTAAATTGCTGACCGGGAAGAAACGTTACGGCGAACTCAAGAAACTTATTCCTGAGGTCAATCATAAAATGCTGACCGAGCAACTGCGTGAACTGGAGGATGCCGGAATTGTTAGCAGGGAAGTGTATCCTGTCGTCCCACCGAAGGTCGAGTACGAATTGACAGAGCTTGGGGAGGCGCTTCGACCGGCTATTAGCTCCTTGGAGAAATGGGGCAAGCGATTCCAGACAGAGAATCCGTCCGATTCGACTCGCGTATCGAACCGTTAATTCTCGTCAAAAGAGTAAGGCATACAGGCGCCCGCGTATGAAACGCGAGGCGCTTCTTTTATATCTAAGCAGTATCCTAGCTAACGAATCCGAAAGTAATCCACGGAAAAGTGCGTACTTACTTAAAGTGAGCGAATTGAGTATGATACTCGTGTAAGCGAAGCTGGCAGTGAAGGAACGCAGCAAACAAAAAATGAGGAGTGATATTAGAATGAAGACGTTAGTTATCGCAGCACATCCAAACATCTCGCAGTCCCGAATTAATAAAGCATGGCTGGAAGCCTTGAGTGAACAACGAGATGTAACAGTCCATGAGTTATACCGAGTCTACCCCGACGAATCGATCGATGTTGAGAAGGAACAAGCACGCTTAGAAGCGCATGAGCGCATAATTTTTCAGTACCCGTTCTATTGGTACAGCACGCCACCGCTGCTGAAGCGATGGTTCGATGACGTCTTGCAGTACGGTTGGGCTTACGGTCCAGGCGGGGATAAGATGAAGGGCAAAGAGATCGGGGTGGCGGTCTCCACGTACGGCTCCGCGGAGTCCTATCAACCTACCGGCTTTAACCGTTTCACAATTGACGAACTGTTAAGGCCTGTCCAAGCATTGGCTAACTTTATCGATGCCCGATACATCCCTCATTTTGCAATTAATGATACATCTAACGTGACGGACGACCAGCTTCGGATCAGTCAAGAAGCTTATATACGTTACGTTAATGCTGATTCCCGGATATTCCGATATTGATTTAATATGTTTATTTCATGCCGTTACAACGAGGACTATAATACCTACACAGACACATCAAGAGAGGAGGACTTGTGTGGAACTGGCATGCGGTGACTATCGAATCGAATTCATGGATGGCAGACTTGAGGTGCGTAAGCAGGAACGGCTTCTCTATTTCAATAAACGGCCTCTATGCGAGACGGTCAAAACGGCATTTGCGCTTAGTGAGTTTTATGATACCGCCTACAGCGAGGTTGTTGTAACGACCCATTCAGTTGTTGCAACAGGGACGCTCACTGTACCTTCAGGCTCGGAATTTTACTTCTCAGACGTGTATGAGTCATCTGACTGCGATTCAAAGTGAGTTGCAGCGTCAAGGTACTCAAGGCGGGGGATGATCTCGGTTTCTCCACGAATATCTCCTTAGTCATGGCCGAATCAGACAACACGCGGGATTACAATGGTTTCGCGCCAGGCGTCTGGTACAAACAGAACGAGTACGCGCCTGATCACTCATTCGGCAAAGACTTGGATTGCGAATATTATTGGCGCATGGAGACCAACTATGCTTTGCCATTATTCGCTATGCAGAATATTGCATCGGGTGAAATGGCAGCGAGCATAGATTAGCTTGAACCGATTAGCCAAGGGATTATAGAGCAGGTGAAGAAGCGTCCTTTCTAGGGCGCTTTTTCAAGCAGTCACCATAGGCTGCGACATACCTGCGCAACCGTTTTATATAATGATGGTGAGGGAGCTGATTTGTTGGCAATCGCTGATCTATTGGGTCACTCAAACCCCAAGACAGCTACGATTTATACTAAAGTGAATATAGAGAAAATGCGAAAAATCGTGACTTCAAACCCATTAGAATTAACCTAAGCAAAATATTGTATTATTAGATTAGTTAGAAACGTTATCAACAAGAAAATGTTTAGGGCATGTTTGTGTCAATGGACATGAGAAGCCAATGGCAGTAAGGGACTAAATTGATATACAGACATATGTACAAAATACGGGTTTTGTGAAAAAGATAACCAGGTTTATTATGCAGGCTCCATTTCATCAAGTTACAGTATCGATAACGAACTTCAATTCCATTGGCTTTCAAACTAATTTACATAGTCTAAATTTAAATGTTATATATCCTCAAATTAGTTCGGAGTTAATGATATCATTTCAGTTAATAACACAAAAGCAGTCTGATACTTACGAGTACCAGGCTGCATTTCATCTTAGCCAAATCGAGTAACGATTGATATCATGCCGCTGTTTCCGCTGCCCGCTTTCAGGAGCCCATCGGTTTGATTCAATTGGCGGGCCTCATTTCTTTCTCCAGCAGCCAATCCGGATTATCCATCTAACTTCCGTAAGTGCGAATAGTTCACCCTTTATTGGGCCTTGCTTGATTCGGCGTTCTCTTCAGTTCGGGTTTTCGCCCGAATTTTCACCTTGGGCCCTCCATCATTCGTATGATCGCGAGCCTCCTTATTCTCGGTTTGTTTTGCGGATGATTTATGGTCATCTTGAGCTTGTCTCATTGCCGAGCGCATCTCCGTTAACACCTGAAGCCCCTCTTCCTCCATGGGCGTATCGCCTTCCGACATCGAATAATTGGCTCCGATGTTCAGCTTTCCGCTGAGCTCTTTGATGCCGAGCGCACCGAAGTTGTTATGATACTCCACTTTATCGACTACGACCTTATCGATATGAATGTGCTCCACTACGATCGGAGCAGGCATCTCATGACCCGGTGAGGACAAACGTTGGACTTTCAATTCCAGCTCTTGCAGCTTGGACTGCAGCAGCTTGATCTCGTCGGCGTTTCGTTTGCGGCGCAGCGATGCAAACCATGAGGAGAAGCTGTTGGCACGATCCATTCGCATTCCCCCATTTCTTCTATCATATCATGTAAATATCCGATGATTAGGAGGCTGTTCAAAAGTGCCATTTTTCCCAACCGAAGTGAATCTGTATCACACCCGCATACACAATCCTGATAATGGGTGCCGCATCCGTGTTGGCACGAATGTCGTCGTTGGCCTGTCCAACATGTCCAAAAAGACGCAAGGCTTCGGTCAGCAGTATGCCGATTTCGCCATAGTTGACCGACCTGAAGGCTTTATTGATGACAGTGATAAGATGGATTCGAATCGGACCAAGGGACCGCTGCCCTAATCGATAGGGATTTCCACCTGGGCTTCCAACTTGCGGACAATGTGGATTTCAAGCAGGCCATTCTCAAACTTAGCCGAAATTTTGGCTCCGCCGACCGATTCCGGCAATCGGATCGCTCGCTCGAAAGTTCCGCTGAAGCGTTCGGACGCAATCAATTGCATGTCCGAATAGAACGGGCGGGAAGTTCCTCTGACATACAGAGAATCTCCCGCTAGCGATAACTGGACATCTTCCTTCCGCACTCCAGGGATGTCGATTAAAATAATGAATTCCTGCGGGTTGCGGAAAATATCCGCCTTCGGATACAGCGTCTGTACATTACCTTGCCCCGCCTCGTTGAATTCGTTCATAAACTGCTTTGCATACTCCTGATCGAATACGCCGGACCAAAACGTTTTTCCTTGATATTTCTGCGCCATCTCGAACCATTGCCGCAGCTTGTCGAAATCCATAGGAGACAGCACCCTTTCCCAAACGGTTCATTGGTATATTCGGGATGGCCCCGTAGTACACTTTACAAAGCTTTGCGATGGGGGGGCTGAGGATGAATTCACCGAGTACAATAATTAATATTTATATTTTCAAAATTAATTCCTTTGAAAATGCATCGGCTGTCAACATCGGCCAAAACTTCCTGGCGGATTGGACGAATTCAGACAAGCGGAGCCAAGGTTATGGACAAAATTACGGGGACGGAAGCGCCTTTCATTCCCTTCGGTCTTTCATCGACGATAAAGATTGCATTGACTCTCCGGCTTTCAGTCATTCAGCTGTAAAAGCTCCGTAATTTGAGCAATGAAAAGGAGGACGCCAGGTGAACTTTGCCCCTATGGTTGTTAATTTGCTGGCCTTTAAGGTGAATGTACTCGATCGTGCCAGCCAGCTCAGCTTCGGACCCAGTCTACAGGTCGATACCTTTCTTTCGACAAAACGGAATATGGGCTTTGGCGAAGACAACGGCGATTTCTCGCCGATCTACTTTCCGCTAAATATTATATTGGATCAAGATCTGATCGAATCGAATGCGATAAAAACGAGTGCGATATAAAATGGTGTAAAACGCACAAAAAAAACGGCATTTCTGCCGTTTTTTGTGCGTTCAAATGCTTAATGTTTCGCCGAAGCTCTTCTTGATTTTCGAAGCATTTTGATCCCCCATCATTATGGATCTTCGCTTTCCTATTCCGGAATGACACCTATCGTCCCGGTCTGTGGTATGACAAAGGACCAATCGGCATCCTTATACAAATGATGTACGATGCTGCGTTTAAGAGTCAGTTGTTTGGGCATGATATCCAGATCATGGATGACAAAGTAATTATCGTTCAAATACACCGTACCTGCTTTATCGGCGGAGACACCGCCGCCAACAAGCACGGAATACTCTTTGCCGTTCTCGTCAATCGCCACCCAGGCATCCCTCGAAATGTCATTATTAACCATACCTCCGAGCGGAATAGTTGCCCGTACTTGATCCGGTAGGGAATTATCCGGATAAGGACCGATTTGTAGTCCCTGGAGCAGAAGCTTATCGCCTGAATCCTCAAATATGGCGGGATGTTCCGCCGTAGTTTGCGCAGGGTCAAACGTAACCGAAGCTGTATTATTCTCCCGTATCTCGTAGCTGTTAAGCACGAACCGGATCTTCTGCTTGTCGTAGTCGAAATGATTGAATTGATAGAACCACTGAGTCACTCCGCTCCAACGTTCCAGTTCGGACCGGCGGCGGAGTTCGAACAGGATGCTGTCTCCGATCACATTCCCTTGTTCATCCTCCAGATGAAAGTTAAGTTTATGGAATCCGCTTTGTCCGTCTACCGCTCTTCCGGCTGCATCCGGAGTCAGCTTCGTAGTAAATTCAAGCGATCCGCCACTCGGTGTCCGGGAAGCCCCCTGCATGTGGATCTCTATACCGCCTGGTGTCACATACGTTTGATTAATCGCGGTAAGCAGCGTTTGGGCTTTGGCTTCGGTTAGATCGATCCCCATCTTCATCGTCCAATCCCCCTGTATCTTTTTTATCGGAGGCCCCTCATTTAATTTATCCTTGTATAGGCTTAATTCCTTAATATGCACATTAAGCTGCAGTTTGTCGGCCAGAACAGGACGCATAAAGATGAACTCGATTTTGTTGGTCGTCCGATTCCCCCCCTGCCTCATATCATAGGAAACATCGGCAAAGTTGCCATTATCGATAAAATACACATTGAAATCGGCACTAGCGTAATCGATTTCTCCGATTTGGACATTTCCTTTATCGTCATATACATCGACTCCGATAATCAGTCGGGTTGAGTCGGCGATGACTTCGTTGACCTTCAACATATAACCGTGATCTGTGGCACTGACGCCCGAAATTTGCACAAGACCTGTTTCTTTAACATGCTTCATACCATTGTCCACAATGCTATCTTTCGCAAACAGCGACCGCACCATCTCGGCGAGGGTGGGCTGCGTATAGAGCAGCGTGCTGCCCGCAAGCACGACGACGGCAGCCGTCGCCCCCCAGAATTTGAGGTGTGAGCTGCGTTTTGCGGCGAGGCTGCGTTTTACCTGGGCGGCAATGGACGTATCGAAAGGGTTGATATTGCCGCTTTCCCTCGCCATAGAATGCGTACCGGCTCCCTGTGCCTGCTCGATTTCGGTTCCTTCCAACGCCAGCATCACCCGGTCGGTAAATTCGTCCGAAAGAGTATGCGGAAACAGTGCATCCTCCCAATTATTGTCCTCCCTCTGATTGCCGCCCTCCGCTTTACGATGGACTTTTTTCGTTTCGGTACGCTTCCAAATTGTCATAGCGTTGTCCCTCCTTGGTTACTACGATTTTTCGCAGACTGTTTTTGGCACGAAAGACAGCGTTGGTAACCTGCCGGATCGACATGCCGGTCATATCGGCGATTTCCTTATGACTGAGTTGATTGGTGTAGCGTAAAATCAGTACGAGCCTATAATGCTCGGGCAGCGTCTGCAGCAGACAGTCCAGCTCGGTACGGAGCTCCTTTTGCAGCAGCTTTGATTCCGGTGTTTCGCGTACGTAGCTATCTTCCCGCATCGAGTCCGGTTTTCTTCGGTACCCTTGATCCTTCTGCAAATTAATGGCGATCGTATAAATCCACCCTGCAAAGCTCTGTGCCGGATTATGCGCTGCCAGCTTGCGGTAAGCCTTGACCAGCGTCTCTTGGGTTAGGTCCTGAGCGTCCGCCTCGGATGACCCCATCTTGCGGAAAAGTCCGTAAAGCTTATTCTGATAGCGCCGGACGATGTCCGCATACGCCTGCTTATTGCCATTCAACACGGCTTCAATAATGGAATGATCGTCTGTCTGCTCCACGTATTCCCCTCCTCAATCAGTCTGACTTTCGGTATGTCCGTTCTAAGACCCCCCGTCCGCATCTTTTCTCTCACTTGATTTCAAATATTTTTGCCATGTCTCCCTCAGTAATTTCTTATAACGGGGGAGCAGTCCACAAAAGAAGGCCATACCGGGAAATTACCCCAGCCATGGCCCTATTGTTTATATATCCCAAGAAATCGGGGAAATGGCCGCTCTCTCAAAAATAAGCCGCCAGAAAACTCCTTCGGTTATTGCAAAAAGGAAGAAATCATCCCCTATATATTAAATAAAAGCATGAGACGAAGCAAATGAGGGCTGTCTAGTAATGCATGGCCGTTTTCTCACTTTAAATAGGTGCTTACTGATGCGCCGTTTTCCTTTGTGACTAAAGTTCACTTGCTAGGGGAATTGCTTCATTGTGCAATTTGACACATCAACATGAAGCTGTATCAAACATGACCGCTTACTTTAAAGTGAATAGCAATTCAGGCAAGCCTCCGAATAAACGAATCGATGATGCGAAACACCTGTTCCGGATCCTGCATATGAAGCGGATGGCCAACACCTGTCACCCTGACCGTTTCGGCCCGCTTCATAATCCGCAGCACCTTCTCGAGATCTTGGTCCGACATAAGGCCGCCTTGCTCAGGATCACCTTGAATGAACAGCACCGGACACTCGGCTTTTGAAAATTCAGGAAGCTTGTACGCCTCATACGTTTCGTCGAAACGGTGATTGATCGCATCAAGCATATACGGATCATTTTGACTTAAGCTTACAGCCATAAAATCGAACCAGACGTGATCTTCTCCAAATACTTCCGAGGCTGGAACCGGATCAGACCGGCCCGCTACGGGGATCGAAATTTTCTTGAGCTCAGCGGCAATCGCCGAAGCATCGCCTTTGGCTGCCAGAGTTCTCCAATGTTCCGTCATTTCGCGCTGGCCCAGTGTATGCTCCTTTAATACTTCTGTGGAAATCGGAGAATCACCGACCAGAATGGCCTTTACTCGTTCCGGATACCAGGCTCCAAGAAGCAAAGCTATCATCCCGCCCAAAGAATGACCATAAATGAGGGGCGGCTGTCCAATGACTTCATCTATGAACGCCGCGATATCCTCGACATAATCCTCCAAACGGTAACTCTTATCGGGGGCACGATCCGATTTCCCATGTCCGCGCAGATCAGGCGCAAAGACATGATAATCGCTTAAATAAGGTATGAGGCCTTCAAAGCTTTGCCAGCGCGAAGAACCGCCATGAAGCAGGAGCACCGGCTCTCCGGATGCGTTTCCACATTCTGCATAATGGAATTCCATCGCATGAAACACAAACTTATTTTCTTTGATCATCGGGACGATACCCCTTCCTAGTCGCAAATATGGTATGTAAAATACGAATGTACCTCGAACTCTACGAATTGCTCCGAACCCATTCCCAAACCTCGCCGTCATCCGGGTCCTGTACAGTCCCCGAGCATATAAAACCATTTTTCTTCAGAATCGATGTGGAAGCATTGAAATGAGGCAAGGTCCGTGCCGTTAACATAAGCTTCGGATCTTCCTTTCCCGCAATTTCGCATAAACGCTTACACATCAAAGTTCCAATGCCTTTAGCTTCATAGCCCGGAAAAGTAAAATAAGCAAGCTCCACTCTCCCATTGTGAGGGGAGCCCTTGAAAGAACAAACTCCACAAATGTTCCCGTCACCATTAGCAAAGTAGCTAATCCATGGCGGGTTAAATCCAATTTGATGGTAGTAAACTCTCTGGTGTTCTAAAACCATAGCTGCTTCCGAATTTTCTTGTAAACCGAGCCGTTCTACGGTATCCTCGGCGGTTATCGCTTGTAATATCAACTTCATCGTGAGTCCCTCCTATTTGTATTTCCCATATCCAAAACTGAACTTTACTAGTCAGGGTATCAAATCTCAGGGCACATCGCATAGTGCCCATTCGGGTACTTTTTGCTGTTCCGCTTCTGTCATTTCACCGCCGTTTAGAAGTAAAGCTTTTGAAATTCACCCGGCGACAGCCCCGTCGCTTCTTTAAATACCCGGGAAAAATATTTGGCGTCCTGATAGCCGACAAGCTCGGCTACTTCATAAGCCTTGAAGCGATTTTTCAGGAGCAGCTCTTTCGCCTTGTTGATTCGCTTTTCCTTGAGATATGCCGTAAACGATATTCCCATTTCCTTTTGAAACAACGAGCTCAAATATTCCGGAGTGATGCGCAGCGTATGCGCCAATTGCTCCAGCGTAATACCGCTGCTATATCGTTCGTGAATCAGGCTGAGTGCTTTATTGACAACGAGGCTGCCGGTGGCCGGTATCGTCCGGGAAGCTAAGTCTACGAAGCCCCCGCCACCTTCTTCATCGTCCCTGCTCGCGTGGGCAGGCATGTTTTTTTCAGCGTTACGAAGTACCTGCAGCACGTCATCGGCAGTCACCGGCTTCAGCAAATATTCGATGATGCCGCCGATTTGCAGTGCCTTCCGAGCGTATTCAAATTCGGAATACCCGCTCAAAATCACCGTCAAGGGAGCAATGCCTCCTTGCTTCAACGACTCGAGCATGTCGATTCCGCTCATCTTCGGCATCCGTATATCCGTAAAGACCAGATCCGGTCTCAGGCGCCGAATCGTTACCGCTCCCTCCTCCCCGTTCTCGCACTCTCCAACAACCTGATACGAGCCGCCCCATTTGCGGATCAACCGGACAATCCCTTGACGAACTTTAGGTTCGTCCTCCACGATGACGATTCTCATCGCTTCGCCCCCTTGACCTTGTCATGAATACGGGATTTGCAGAATGACCCTGGTACCCGTCCCAATCTCACTCTCGATGGTACAGCCTGCTTTGTCACCGTAGTACAGCTGCAGTCTATCTAGCACATTTCGAATGCCGATTCCTCGCCCTCCCGCCTCATGATCGGCACTCTCTCGCGAGAGCAGGCCGCTGAACACGGCCGGTTCCATCCCGCATCCGTTGTCCTCGATCTCCACATGTAGCGTATCCGGGCAAGTCAGCGTAAACCGGATATGCAGCTCTGCCCCCGTCTTTTTCCCGGCGAATCCGTGTACGATGGTATTCTCCACAAACGGCTGCAGCAGCAGCTTGTAAATCTTCGCTTCTGCCAGTTCCGGATCCAAATGAACGAAATAATTGAACGAGCCGTTAAAACGATACTGCTGCAAAAACAAATATTGCTCCAGCCAATCGAGCTCCTGTGCCAGCGTGACCAGCTTGTTGCTGTTGCTGATGCTGTACCGCAAAATGTGTGCCAGCTTTTTCAGCATCCGGCTGATCTCGTGCTCCTCTCGGTCTATGGCCATCCAGTTGATCGAATCCAGCGTGTTGTACAAAAAGTGCGGGTTGATTTGCGCTTCCAGCGAACGAATTTCCGACTCCTTTTGCTTCTCCAGCGCCGTCTTCGTACGCTCCATCCATTCATGAATCGTCTTCATCATCCGATTAAAGCCGGAGGCGATCAAGGCGATTTCATCTCCGGTACGGTCTTCGATGGTCACATCCAGATTGCCGTTCTCAGCCGCCTTCATTGCTTTCACGACCGTATGAATCGATTTCGTGAGCAGTCCGGAAAAATAGACGATAAGCAGCAGAGAGACGGCAAAAATGACGATCCCCGCCCATACCGTGAGCTTCTGCATGGCGTACATTTCCCCAAACATCTTCTTCTCGCTCGTCACATTGACGATCGTCCAGCCAGTCTTCGTATTCGTGTAGTAATTCAAGATAGACGGCTGGCCGAGGATGGACGCCGTTTTTGGAAGCAGCCCGTCTCTCCCGGTGCCGTTTGCATCCCAAATCCGGGAAACCGAACTCCCGATCCGCGACCTCTCTGGAAACGTAACGAGGTTCCTGCCGGAATCGATCAAAAAGTTCGTGCTGCCGATACCGTCGCGGTCCTCGTCCAGAAGCGAAAAGCTGCAGGCATCGGCCAGCACCGCTTCGTCCAAGGTCATGACCATGTAACCGAGCTTCTCCAGACGCTCCGAGGAAATGCTGTACATCATTCGCGCAATGTGAAACATGTAGGGAGTGTCTCCGTTGTCCGGATTCGGGCTCCCTTTTTCAGTCGTTGTAATGAGGGGAGGCCCCTTCTGCATGCCGTTTAATTTCATAATAAGCAGATAAGGAGCGACGCCGCTCTCCGTCCCCCATAACATTCCGGCTTGTTTATCGTATGTAGCGAGAATGTTGCCGTTGTTATCGAAGAAGGTGAACCCGCGGATCCCTGTTTTCGAATTCGTGTATCCGGTCATCAAGGATTGAAGCGCATCCGAATAAACGAGCTGATCGAAATCCGAGCCGTGCAGCAGTTTTTTGGTCGACCGGATGACCTCCTCATTCATGATGAATTGATAGAGCACGTTCTCATAATCGGACAGCACGGCGGTTAAATTTTTATCCGTTTGGATCAAGCTGTAATTGACCAGCTCGTCGATTTTCGCTTTCATCGCCTGCGTCGAATTCCAATATGTGATGTATTGCATGAAAATCGTCGGCAGGAAGGCGATCAAAACGAACGTGATGATCAATTTATTTTTGTAGGTCAGCTCGGGCTTCTTCAGAAGCCGCATGCGCATCACCCCTCGGACAGCCGCAGCCTTCAGCGGGTTCCCGCTTTTGTTTCCATAATGGACGATGGCGCATGCGATTGCATGCGCCGATCGTGCTTTTTTATACCGTTACCCGATCATCTTCCTCTTCGGGATCGAGAACCTATTGATACGGATTGGTTCCGCCCTGCTTTTCCAGCTCTTTCGCTTCTTGAATGTTTTTGTTCATGAGGTCGGCGGTCATCCGCAGCGCGGTGCGGCTGTCTTTGGATTCTTTGGAAATAAGATTCCACACCATATCGGAGTTCGTATCGATAAACGTGAGGCCCGGCTTGCGTAGTGTAGGCTTGGCGCTGTTTAAATAGAAGATGGACTGGGTATGCTTGTCTCTCCACTCGGGCAAATCTCTGCCGAACGCTTGCTGTACCGCCGGATCGTTCAGCGGCGAGATAACACCTTGCTTAGACAATTCAATTTGGAATTCGGTCGACAGCAGATAGGCGATCACCTGAAATGCCAGGTCCTTCTTGGTCGATTGATTCGTAATAAACATGCCGTTCGTATTCGGCTGAAATTTGACCTTCGGGGCATCCGGAAATACCGGAACCGAGGAAATGTCGAAGTTAATACTTTTGTTTTCGTTGATCAGCCTCGTTGCATTTTCCAGCGAATCGATGATCATCGCGACATTCCCCTTGGAGAATTGGTTCGTTTTGACAAGCTGGTTGCCGGGAATGTCGTAGAACCGCCGGATGTTGTCCACAAGCCTGGCCCAATTGTCGTTCGTCATCGCAGCCTTGTCCTCATTCGGGTCGAGCCCGGATTCGCCCAGCTGGTTGAATCTCATATAATGGGCGGGATTCATCTGAAACCCTTTGTAGGTGATGTCTCCCTCTTGACGGGTCAGCTTCTTGGTCAGTTCATAAGCTTCGTCCCAGGTCATGCCGTCCTTCGGATAATCGACGCCGAATTTATCGAAAATGTCCTTGTTATAAATGAGCACCCACTCGTTGTTGTTGTAGGGCAGCGAGTACAGCTTGCCTTCCGAGGCCGCGATCGAACGGTGCATCTCGGACGAATACAATTTGCCCGTATCGAAGTTGTATTTCTTGATCAAATCGGTCATATCGTATTCCATCTTGAACCTGCCTACATGCCGGTAGGAGTTGCGCCGAACCTCATCGAAAATAATGTCGGGGATCGTGCCCGCCGCGACCAGATCCTCATACCGCCTGCCCGGATTGTCCCATGCTACATGCTTGAAGGTGACGTCCGGGAATTTCTTCTTGAGAAACTGTCCGACCTGCTTCTCCCAAATATCTTCCTTAACGTAAAAGGCCGGCCACGCCGTAAAAATGAACAGTTCGTTGTCCGGGGCTTGCTTCGGCGGAGCCTCCTTGACCTCGGTGCTTTGCTCGCCGGGCGTACAGCCGGCAATGGCCATGGCGGCCATCGCCGTCGACAACAAAGCCTGAATCCAACGTTTCTTCACATCACTACCTCCTCGATCTTGGCTATGAGTTCATCATAAGGGACCAAGGACGGCGGTGATAATTCTAAATATTTAAGAAAGGTGGAGTGGTTTAATATCATTTTCGGCTTTCGATGATGTGCTGCATGCCTCAATGACTACAGGGGGAGCCCCTTTGCCGGCACGCACCGTAACGTAGGGCGGGCTTACCCGTTCACTGTTCATCGTGCACGACGTTACCCAATCCGGCAGCTTGACCACGATATCGGTATCCCGTTCGGCCATCAGCTCCGCACGGAGGATGCCGGCTTCCAAATCCCAATTCATGCTTACTTGGCCTGTATGGAATCTCCACCCGGCCAGACGTCCTTTCCGCAGCCGCGAAGGAAGCGCCGGAAGCAGCTTGACGAGGCTTGGCGACACCTGCAGCAGCATCTCCTGCACGGCGTTCACCCAGCCCAAATTAGCGTCGAGCTGAACCGGAGCCGCCGGCATATGCATCGATATGCCCATCCCTCTCCAGTCGTTATGAAGCGTAAACAAATTCGGCAGCAGGCAGGATCTGGACAAGATGTCCAAGCTTTCGAGCGCGGCGTCGCCATCCCCTAGTCTTGCATAGATGGCCGCCATATGCGCCAAAGACCAGCCGCTTTGCGCTCCGATCTCGCGCAGGCGGACCGCCTTATCGAAGGCCGCGAACAAAACCGGGTCGCTTTCGCGCGTCACTTCGGCCCCGGGAAATACCGGATACAAATGAGACAGATGGCGGTGGGCATAACGGTCCTCGAAATCCGGATGAATCCATTCGCTCACCGCTCCGTCCCGGTTGATCCGGTAATCCGGCAGCCTGCCTATCATTCGTCCCCATTCAACGATCTCTTCGCTGCCCCCGCCGGCCGCCTGCTTCGCTTCGATCAGATGCTTTAGCAGCTCCTTCAAGATCGCCACATCCATGGTCGCATTGATCGTCGTCGGCATCGGATGGGCGAGCGGCTTGCCGTCTGCCGGCATGTAGTTAAGCGGCGTATTCTCCGGAGATACGGAGGGGTAGATTTTGTACTGGCCATTGTCTTCGGTAACGAGAAAATCCTCGTATAATTGCAGCGCCTCGAGCATAAACGGCAGTGCCTGCCGCTTCAGAAACCCGAGATCGCCGGTAAACCGGTAATGCTCGTCGTAATGGCGCGCCAGCCAGCCGGCAGCCCCGATCCAGTTCAGGATAACGGGGACGATCTGATTCGGCACGCCGATGCCCGGCGTAGAGCCGGCCGGGATGTAGATGCCCCGGCAGCCGTACAGCTTGCGGGCGTTGTCGCGGAAATCGTCCATCAGCCCTTCGTAATAGCGAAAGAGCGAGGGAACGAGCTCCCCGAGACCTCCGACGTGAGCATGCCAATACATCATCTGAATGTTCTCGTTGGCCATATTATGGCTCCATACGAGACGGTAATCGCCGCCCCATAAGCCGTAAAGCCCGAATGGGCTCGCTTCCTCGTCGTCAGCGCTGCCGCTGATGAACAAGTATCTGCCGTACGCCCACATTTTGCGGATCAGCGCCGCGGGGGCTTCTCCGTCATAGGCTTCTAGCAGCAGCCTTTCATTGCTGAGACTGTGTTCCTCCGGACGGATGTCCAGCTCAAGCGCCGCCGAACGGAACAGCCGCCTGTGATGCGGGACGTGGCGCGCAAGCAGCCGTTCGTAGCCGGAGCCTTCGGAGCCGTCAGTACTCGCGGAGCCATCGGTATTACCGGAGACGTCGGAGCTGTACGCTACCTTAACAAGCTCATCGAGCTGGGGCTTGAGTCTCGCCCAATCTGTGCTGCGCTCGCCGAAGACGAACACTTTCACCAGGACCAGCACGCGTCTTGCCCCGGTAAACCGAATCGCGCCGTTTGCAGCATGGGCCTCGCCGTCTTCGGCGCCGACCCGCAGCACGGCTCCGAAATCCATACCGTCGTCATTCGCGCCGGCGTACCAGACATACGCTTCTGAAGAACCCGTCTGAACGGTGCTCTCGAGCTCCTTATATTCCGGCGTATCGGCCCAGCGGTCGCTTGGATGCAGGCCAAGGCTGATTTCGCCGGCAACCGCAGCATCCTCTTCGCTGCCCAGCTCCAGAACGACCGCTTGGTCTGCTCGTGAAACGAACAGCCTCCGCTTGAACCTTCGTGGGCCGTCCTCCCAACGTACTATGATCTCTCCCGTGTCCATATCGAGCGTACGGCTGTACTTCCGAAATGCTTCGCCGGACGGCATGATGAGCTTGATGGCGGCAAGCGGAAAGCGGGAGGCCAGCTTCGTCTCGTATCCTAGCTCCTTAAGTTCGTTCGCGAGCTGCCAGCTGGCCTCGAGATAGCGCCGTTCATCCATCAGCCGACGCGTACGCGCCAGCACATGGCTGACATCCGGCAGCTCATCCTTGCGCCCCCAATGCCACAGCCCGGCATGGTTCAGCAGAATCGTCTCATCTTGAACGCCGCCGAACACGGACGCCCCTATGATGCCGTTGCCGGAAGGCAGCGCTTCGCGCCACATGTTCCGCCACCAGGAGGCGGGGTAGCTCATCACGAGCTTATCGCCGCTTGGTTCCTCCATCCGCTCTCCCATTACTTCACCTCGCGGGCTGCAGCGTCTGAAGCGGAGCTGCCGTCTACCTCGCGCAGCCGCTCGATTTCTACACTGGCAAGCAGCAGAGGAGCAACTCCCATCAGCACATCGCTGACGACCGCCTCGCTTAAATAATATTCATAGGACCCGTCGCGGTATTTTCGTCCACCCAGTCCCGCCCCGTGGCAAATGCCGTGCAGATGGACGCCTTGTTCGTCTTCGGTGACGAATCGCTGCAGGATGCCTTCGTAAGCACGCTCCACCGCTTTGCGGTCGATCTCCGCCAAGTAGCGGAGCCGAACACCTTTAGCCAGCGCATAGGTCAGCATGCAGGAGCCCGAAGCCTCCAAATAATTGCCCTCGCGGCCATTGCAGTCCATCACCTGATACCATACCCCGCTCTCTTGATCTTGCACGCGCAGCACCGCATTCGCCATCCGTTCGAAAATGCCCATCAGCTGCCCCCGCTTCGGATGATCGACGGGGAAATGCTCCAGCGAGTCGGCGAGCGCCATCGCATACCAGCCCATCGCCCGTCCCCACACATGCCGGGAGCGGCCCGTTACGCCGTCACACCAGCGCTGCTCGCGGCTTTCGTCATAAGCATGATGAAGCAGGCCTGTCAGCGGGTTACGAGTCCGGCGTTCGACCAGCAATAGCTGGTGCGCCGTTTCGCCGAACCATGCGTCTTCGCCGGTTGCGGCGGCATACTCCGCCATAAACGGCGAAGACATGTACAAGCCGTCCAGCCACATCTGGAACGGATAGATTTTCTTATGCCAAAATCCTCCTTCGTCCGTCCGAGGCTGGTCGGTCAACTGTGCGATCAATAGTCGGGCCGCCTTGATATACTTCTCCTCGCCGCTGTCCCGCCAAAGACGCAGCAGGTTTTTGCCTTTATTGATATGGTCCAGGTTGTAATCTTCCAGGGTATAGCCGCGAATCGAGCCGTCCTCACCGACAAACACATCCATATGCCTCTTGACGAACTCACGGTATTTGGCTTCGCCGGACCAATCGCCGTGCCTGCCTAGAGCGGCCAGCGCCATGCCGGCCACATACCCCCACTTATTCGCGATGTTGGGATGATACCCGTTCACACACCGCGAGGCAATCGCATCGGCGATCTTATCAGACATACGTCCGGTCTTCACGTTCACTGCTGCTCTTTGCATAGTATCCACAACCTCCCTATTCATCCTTCAAACGCAGGCAGCACGGTAAAATCGTCAGGAAGCTCGACCACATACAAATTGCCGTATCCGTTTTTGTCGCTCGTAAACAATAGCCGTTTCCCTTCCGCGTCGAAGCGCGGATGGGCGTGCACCTTCTGCGAGTGGAAGCTGCAGCGCAGCTCGCACAGTGTTCGCGGACCGTCGAATACGCCGCCGATTTTACGCCATACGCTTAGCGTCTTAACAGCCCCCTTGCCGTCCACGACCGCCTGACCGAGTCCGTCCGCATAGCCGTGCCACGTATCGAAGCCGAACTCCGTCTCCTCGAGCCCTGTGTTGTCGTAGCGGATGCTGCCGAAGAAATTCATGCCGTTCGCGCGAAAGCCATGATACCCGACCGTCACGCCATCCGGATAAAAAAATTCATGTCCGACCTTCTCGCCGGGCTCAAGCCGCTCGCGAATTTTCCAGGCCTCCCCGGTCCGTAGATCGAGCCCCCATATCCGGTGATCGACGAGATGCCATGGCCCTTCGTGACAAAAGGTCATCAGCCACGGCTCCTTTGGAGAAGCGTTAATGTGCGTAATAAAGCTCTTATCCTCATAAACCAGCTCCGCACCGTCACCCTTGGCGTCGATCTTTACGATCATGCTGTGAGGGGCCGCTTCCATCAGCTCGCGATGGCCCACGTATCCATTGCCCAGATCCAGCCGAATCCGGTGCGACAAATCCTCCTGTACGCAGGTCAGCACAAACAAGCCGTCGGCCGTCGTACTGGCGTTGCCGAGATGATAGCCTTCCGGCGCTTCATAGACAGGCTTTTCCTCCAGAGTGGCAAGATCGAGCCGGATCAATCGCCGTCCGACCTTGACGACGGCGGCGCTGCCGTCCGGCATCAGGCAGGCGTCGAGATGATCGTTGTCGGGGTAATCGGTCAGCTGCGTCATTTCGCCGCTTTCCACATGCAGGCTGTACAGGTTCGCGCTGTTGCCCCTGTCCGATACGAACAATAGCCTAGTTCCCCCGTCGTACCAGCCGTTTTCGGTAAAATATAAATGATGGCTGTGCGCCTTATAATCGGTGAGCTGAACGACTTCGACCCCGGTGAACCGGTCGATCGACGTTTTCCGTTCGGAAGGCCATACCGCTCCTTTGCCTTTTGACGTTTCCCGGTGCATCCGTTCGTTCACAGCCATGGCTGAAGTCCCTCCCATTTGACCGACCAGCTTCCGTCTTGCGGAAAGCCCGGATTGCCTGCCTGCGGTCCGCCTTCCCAGCCTGCGGCCATGAGAGCCACCGCCGCCAGCAGGCCGCCGTTCCCCGGCAAATATGCCGACAAGCCCGGCCGCTGATAATTGTGGCCGTTGGTCAGGAACGTATTCTTCGCCGCATCCATCATTAGAAAATCGACCGCCAAATCGGGTTCCCCAAGCCGGGCCGCCGTCATGGCGCACATCGGGAAATCCCAGCCCCAAGCCGAGCCCCATTTCCACACTTCCTTGACCTTGTACAGCGTGTTCAGCATAACCCCGCGGTCAATCAGCGTACCCGGCAGTATGCCAAGAGCTCCGAGCATCGACGGATGGTCGTGGTTTTTGGCGGTAAACGTATCCGGACAGTTCTCGTGAGAGAGATAGACGCCGTCCGCCTGCCGCGGCTTGGCCATCGCTCCCGCCACCTCGCCCCACTTCGGATCGGCCGCAAGCTGCAGGCGCTCTGCCCAACGAACGGCGATTTCAAGACCGTACTTCCAGTACTCCAGCTCGTACGGAGGATTTTTGCTGTCTTGCATCGCATGACATTCCTGCGCCGGAATGAGCGGAGGCCCCAATTCGTAAACCCGTTTCCCCTCATTCCAATGGGCGAAGGATACCATGAAGTCGGCGGACTCGAACACGACATCCTTGAATCTTTCCAGCGTCTCGCGCGTCGGATCGGCCTTATAGATCAGCTCGGCGAGAGCGATCGGATGCGGCTGCTGCCAGATCAGGCCCGGGGCGACCGGCGAAGGACATGGCTTGCCGTCGAAGCCGACCATTTTCGGCCAGCGCGCGCCCGCATACCCCTGCGACTTCGCCAAATCCCTTGCAACCGGCAAAATGCCGCGGTACCAGTCCATGCTGTTCAGCAAATAGCTCTCTCTTCTCCAAAGCGGGAAATGGGCGGCATGCCACCAGTGCATCTCCAAATGCGATTTGCCGAACCAGCTGTTGTACATATGGCCGGTTTCCTGAGGCGGCAGCGAGCCTCCGCTGTGCATCGCGCAGAGGAACTGCGACAGCACGACGCGGCGTTCCAGCTCGAACGCTCTCGGATCGGCGCTGCCGGCAAAGTCGATAGCCGCGCCGCTGAGCCAGAAAGCCTCCCAATGCTCCTCACTGGCGTTGACGATATCGCCGAAGGACGGCGTCTGCGGCGTTTGCAAAGCGAAGCCGATCGAGCATTCGAGCGCCGCCCCAGTGTCCGGCAGCAGCGTAAATTCATGCGCACCTGTCCGCTCCAACCGGCCGGCGTTCCAGCTCCAGCGGACCTGATAGCGGTCGTCGTCCATCGTGCGGGCCAGCAGGGCGCCTCCTGAAACCGCTTCCACAAGCTCGGTCGTGTGCCGCCCGTCATTATCCCAATCAGGGTATACGGACTTGGCCCAAGCCGTATTCGTCATATCTGGCGCAGGGAAACGAACGTACACCTGCAGACGGCGCATGCGGAGCAGCGGCGACTCTACTTTCAGGCCGATCGTATCGAACTCCGGATGGCAAGCCGTCGTCACCTTGACGGGCACGCCCTGCACCGTATATTCGCTGCACAATATTCCCGTCCAGAGGTTCAGCTGCTGATGGATCTCGCTCAGGTCCTCGGCCTGCACCTCCGTGCCGTCCTCGCTGACGAACCGGAACGAGATGCGGCCGAGCTGCAGCCGGTGCGGATTTTGCCGGAGCCAATGATAAGCCTCCGCCTTGTCCCCGGGCTTCATCGGGTACTCGACCTGACGGCCGTACGTGTCGAAGGACTGATACGCGGCGTCGCCTTCCGTAAACCGGCCGCGCCCCCCCGAATAGTGCCAGCCCCAATTGGACTGTGTGCCTAGCGGAACCTCGTACTGCCCGGGGAACGATTGCAGGCCGGTAATATCGGCGGTAAACGCGAACTCCCCGTTGCCGACGGAAAGCGGCGACAACGGATCCCATTTATTCAGCTCGGGATGGTGCCTCTCGACAATATTGCGTCTGTCCATGATTCCTCCTCCGGATTCGAAGCGGACGGCGCCCGGTACGATGCCGCTGCCCAACCGGTTTGCGGCCGCGGCTATTCGGGCAGAGCGTCCATCCTCGTTCTCATCATGTCCCGGTATTTGCCCGGGGTAATGTCCTTGAATTTGCGGAAGCTGCGGATAAAGCTGTTTTCGTGCTGATAACCGACCATGACGGCGATATCCGAGATGCGGTTGTCCGTCCTTACGAGCAGCTCGGCGGCCCGGTCCATCCGCAGCTGGGTCAAATAGTTATAGATCGTTTCTCCGGTTTCCTGCTTGAACACTTGACTGGCCAGGGAGCTGCTGATGCCGGCGGCTTCCGCGATTTCGGGAATGCCGATCGGCTCGCCAAGATGCTGTTTCATGTAATCGATCATCCGGTGGCACGTAATGAAATCTTTGCTTTCGATCAGTCGCCGGAACTTGCGGGCTACCGTAATGGCCAAGCCGCTCAGCTCGCCGGAAATGTCGCTTAAATCCAATGTATCGAATTTCTCGCGCAGCGGCTCGAACATGACGTCGGCTTTGGGCTGCAGCCGCTCGATCTCCTCGAAGACCGATAGCAGGAAAGCAATTGCGGCCGAAGGATACGAATAGCTGCGGCGTATATTGGCGGTAAGCCGCTCTACCGCCTCCAGACAGCCCTGCTCGTCTCCGGTTTCGATCATCCGGACCAGCGCTTCGAGCTCGCCGTCCTCCGGCTGCTCTTCCGCTTCATGCCCCGATACTTCGCTGAATCCGATCACCCGGCCGTACCCTTGATACAACCGGTAAGTGAGCGCATTGTCCGCTTCGAGCATCGCCTGCCTCAGCCGGGTCGTATCGGTCTGCGGCGTGCTGACTCCTGCCGAAATGCTGAATTTCAGCAGCCTGGATACGACCTCAAGGCATTCGGCCATTCTTTTTTCAGGCTGAAGCTCCGCCTCTCTAGGCTGAAGCAAAATAATCATTTTGTCCTTGCCGAAATCCGTGCAAACGATGCGCCATTGCGGCTCGAACAGCTCTGCGGTGATGTTGGCCAAGGCGAATTTCAACAGCGACTGGTCGCTGACCGTAAAGGTCCGGGACCACTCTCCGTAACGGTCGATCGATAATACCGCCGCCGTCACCGGCTCGGTCGTCCATTCGGCGAAATAGCGGTTCCATTTTTCCTTCAATTCTCTCCTGCCGCTGAGCTTGCCCGTGTAGGCGTCATGTACGAATTTGGACGAAGCCTCCGACATCGTCTCTTGAACGAGCTGCGTCATCCGGGCATGGCCGCGAAGCAGATCGCCGGCCAGCTTCTCCAGATCGATACCTTCCACCGAGCCGTCGGTCTTGCCGCCATAGGAACTGAACAGCTGCTTTAAGCGCCGGACCGGACGGAATGCGGCTGCATTGATATACAAGATGGTCGCTCCTCCGAGCGCAAGCGCTGCAACCGATACCGAAAGCACAACATTGCGCACCTTTTGGGATTGGGCGAGCAGGCTTTCCTGATCGACGATGGAAATGTACTTCCAGCCTGTCGTCGGGGAAACGATCCGGTTGACGAGCAGCTTGCGGTCCCGATGGGTAATGTCGCGGCCCCCGTCCTCCTTCAGCTCGGCCAGCACCTGCCGGATCGCTTCCTCGTCGAATTCATAATTCGAAACCGAATACAGCACTTCATCGTTCTCGTCGAGAATGTAACGCATCCGGTTCAAATTGTTCATCGTCTGCGGATTCAGCTTGGCGAACAGCTCTTCGGATTTGAGATTGACCGCCACGATGCCTTTGAAATCGCCTTGGATCGCAATTTTGCGGAACAGCGTCACTTCGGAGCCTTTGCCGCCGGCCCCTTCGGGCACCTCACGCTTCTTGATCACCATCGTCTTGCCGCCGAATTCGTCCTTCACGCCGATCCAATCCGAATCGACGAACGTCACCTTGCTGGAGCTGTAACCCTGCGGCAGTCCGACAAAGCTCTCGTGCGCAATGTCGTAAATATAAATGCTTTTGATGAATTTGGAGTTGCCGATCAGCGTCGACAGCAGCTCGTAGATCGCCGAAATATTGGCGTACGAATTTTGGACGTCGCTGGTCAAAAATTTATACACATTGCCGTTCAGCGCCACCTGGATGGCAACTTGATCGCTTTCCTTGACCGAATCGTCGATCACGCTCATGTTCAGCTGCAGCATTTGCTTTTGCGGCTCGCTGAGCTCATCCTGGAGCACCGATTTGGATGTGTAGTACGAGGTCATGCTTACGGCCAAAATGATCAGGAAGACGGAAAAGGTCAAAATCAACACGAGTCGTGTCTGCGAATGGGCCAAATTGTATTTCAGCCACTTTGCGAGCGGTTGTGCCACGTAAAAGTCCCACCTTATAAAGAGGTCTTTTCATTATAACGCGAACCGGCCCGCGTGACACGAACCTTCGGAACGATTTCGACCCCGACTTCCTGCAAGCAAGCGGTCAGCTCCCGATGCCGAGCGCGTCCGCCATGCGCTTCGTTTCGATGCCGGCCAGCAGGACGATGCCGATGCCGTGCGTATCGTTGAGATTCCATCCCAGGTCGTGTTTGTAATAGGCATTGGAATACGACCAGCTGGAGCCTTTGCATACTCCGTACAGATTGCCCCGCTTATCGATCGCCCGCTCGATGAGGCCCCGCCAGCCGGCCAGCGCGGCCCGTACATATGGCTCACGGTCCTCGAGCCAGCCGTGCCGGACGCCGAGCGCATAGCCGTACATGAACATCGAGGTACAGGAAGATTCCTCGTAAGATTCGGGATCGGTCAGGACTTGGTGCCATAAGCCGTTCGCACCCTGCAGACGCAAGTAGCCTTCGGCCAATTCCCGGTAAAATGCCAGAATGGCGGCGTGATGTTCATGTCGCTGCGGCAGCACCGAAAGCAGCACGGCCAAGGAAAAGAATACCCAGCCGTTGCCTCTGCCCCATGTCGTCCGGGACGGCATGCCTTTCGCCACATCGTAAACATGCGACATGATTTGCAGCTCGGGCATAAACAAATACTTCTTGTACAGCAGCAGCTGACCTGCGGCCTCATCCAGGTACCGGCCGTCCCCTGTCAGCTCCGCATAGCGGCACAAGAACGGTACGCTCATGTACATATCGTCGCACCACATCGTGTTGTGCATGCTTGGCGAAACGCCGATCTTGCGATACAGCGCACCGTCCTCCATACGGGATTGCTCGTGCATGATATAACGGGCGATATCGTCCGCCGCCTCGCGCATGCCTTTGAGCGGACGAACGGATTCAGCCGCAATCGCCAATGCGCCGAACGAGCCGCAGTCGTCGAGACTGTCGATATGCGACAGCTGGTTGTTGAGGCCCGCTGCCCCGAATTTCTCCCGGTCCCACAGCGAATAGACATAGGTCGACGTTGCGAATTCCACGTGTGCGGCGACGTAATCCGCCAGATCGCTGCGCTGCAGAAGCCGGCTCGCTTCCAGCAAGCCGTTCAGGGTAACGCCGAGAGGGTAGTTCCAGCGGCCGAACAGCTCATTATCGAGAAATGGCCGAACGTGCTCCCCCGGCAAATCCGTCGTCCAGAAGAAAGCTCCATGCTTGCCCTGCGCGGTGCGGTCCATGGACAGGTAGTCGGCCGCCTCAATACGGGCTTCGGCCGGGAACGGCCCGAGGCAAAGCCAGCTTCCGTCATGACCCTGCACAAGACGCGGAGCGGCCAGCTTCGCTCCCCAGGACAGCTCCTTGATTTCGAAACCCCAGCTTTGTACGTCGCAAGTGCATTGCACGACCAAATCGCCGCTGCCTCGGGTCATATCGAGCTCGAAGGAAAATGCGCCTGCCTGCTCGACCCAGTACAGACCCGCCCCGTTCCACTCAAAGCGCAGCGGACTGCAGGCCGTGCCCGAGACCGTCACTTTGCGGACGGTCGCAGATGGAGCGACAACCTTCGTCCACGCAAGTGCGGTCATTCCGGGCTGAATGCCGTAAAGCCGTTCCATGCGGACCGCATTCGTTACCCGATTGTGTTTAACCGGAAGCCAGCCTGCTCCCGTCGCCGCTTCCGGCAGCGTCTCGGCGGGGATCCGATTCAGCGGCGCATCCAGCGGTGCCGTATACATCCAGCCCTCCTCGCCTTCCCGCTCAACCGACGGTGCCAGGAAATGGTAAGGCTTGTTCTTGCGATTACTCGTTCCGAATATCGCACCGCATTCGCCGTCCGCCCCCTTGCCAAGCTCGAATACAAAATGATTCCAGCCCCGCGACAGCGCAAGCTTCAGCTTCAACAGCGGCCCTCCCTCCGCCGATTCTTCCTCGGCGCATGAGCCGAAACGTTTTTCTCCGTTATGGTACAGCCGGACCGGCCCCAGGCAGCGAAGATGGAACACAAACTCCTGAGGCTCGTCGATCCACAGCTTCGCCCAGGCGTAGCCGAGCTGGCCGCTTTGCATCCCCGGAAACATGCGTCCGTAAGGAACTTCGTACGTATGATCCTCCCGCTTGCGGATGGCACTCGCTCTTGTCAGCCGGTATACGGGACCGTGCGGCGGATTGGAGCCGACGTAGCGCTGTGCAACGGTTGTCAGCACATGGACGAAGTCCGCCCCTTCCGTTTGAGCTGCGATGCTCTCCGCCGGATCAAAATATCGGCCGTAAGGCGCCGTCATCTTGCATCCCCCTTCTCCCCGCCGGCTGTCCCGGCTGCGGCCTCGGCAGCGCCGAGCAAGCTTACTCCGCCTAGAACCTCCGCTATCGGAATCGGACGATGCTCCTTCACCGATCGCCATACCGCTTCGCCCGTCGCTACCGAATACGCTCCGTCTTCGGCGCCGGACAAGATGCGGTACGGCCGCACCGGATCTTCGCCCATGAACAGATCTTCAAGCAGCAGCGGGTCTCCCCCGCCGTGGCCGCCTTCCTTGTGCACGACATGAATCGTTTCTTTGGAGCCGAACAGCGGAAAATAATCGATCGTCTGCACCGGCGTCGGGAAAGGAGTTCTGGCCGGCATGTGATATTCGACCGTTTCCAGTCGCCCCTTCGTTCCGTTAATGGCGAGCCGGTACCCTTCATAGGGCAGCGAGAAGTTGACCGAGTAGCTCAGCAGCGCGCCCCCGCTGTATTTGACGGCTGCGGTATACGTATCCTCAATATCGATGGACGAATCGAAAATGCATTGATCCGGCCGGTAGTCACTGTACGGGAAAGCTTTCTTGCCGGCATCAAGCGAGCCCAAATGGTCGTCGGGCACCGGCGCCCGCTTGCTGCGCGCGTTCCAGCGCGAATAATACGAGCACTTGTTCGTCAGCTCGCAGGTGCTGCAAAATCTGCCGTCCTCTTTATTCGGATTCGCTTCCGCTTCGGCGCCGTAGTAATTCAAAGCTCCGTATGCAAACACTTCCACCGGCTTCTGCCCGATCCACCAGTTCACCAAGTCAAAATGATGCGTGCTCTTGTGTACGGATAAACCGCCGGAAAGCTCGCGAACCCGGTTCCACCGTTTGAAGTAGGAGGAGCCGTGATACGTATCCAAGTACCAGTTCAGATCGATCGAAGTAATCCGCCCCAGCTTGCCTTCCATGATGATTTCCTTAATCTTCGTATGAACCGGCGCGTACCGGTAGTTAAACGTAACGGTGACGTTCCCTTTGCTTGCCCGCTCCGCTTCCAGCACGCGCCGGCAATCCTCGCCCGTCGTCACCATCGGCTTCTCGGTGATGACGTCCAAATCGCGCCGCAGCGCGGCAAGCACGTACCGCGCATGCGTATCGTCACGGCCGGCGACGATAATGACGTCCGGCCGCGTCTCATCGACCATCCTGTCAAATTCGGACTCGCCATATACCGGCACGTCCGCATGATCCGGATATCTCGTCCGGTACAGCTCGAACCGTGCCGGGTCCCGATCCAGCAGGCCGACAACCTCGCAGCTCCCCGCAAACGTCGTCAGAATCGGCTTCGCGAACATGCCGAGCGCGCGGCCGCTGACGCCGCATATCGCATATTTTCGTCTTGTCGTCATTTTTTCACCTTCGCGTACCATTCCTGCACCCGCTTCGTAACCGTTTCTCCGCCCGCCTTGTTCCATCTGTCGACGAACTCGTCGAACTTATCGAGCGGCCACTCTCCAATAACAATTTTGGTTAAATATTCCTGGAACAGCTTATGCGACTGAATGTCCGGGAAGCCCTGGTACACCGTATTCGGCAAGCCGTCCCCGGCGATGCGGCGCGCATCGGCCGTGCTGATCGCGAAGATGTCCTGAACCATCTTCTGCTGCTGCTCCGGAATGGTCAGCTTGATCCGATTGTCCATATCTGCTTTCGTCGTCAGGTTGCGCATGCCAAGCGCGATCGGCTTACTGTCTTCCGGCGGCAGCAGCACCTTTTTGCCATCGACGACTTTGTGCTGCCGTCCCTCGATGCCGAACCGGACGAAGTCTTCGTTAGCCGGATCATAGAAGAAATCGAGCAGCTTGAGTGCGGCTTCCGCTTTCCCTTGCGAAGCGATCGGAATCACCCATTCCGGCTCGCCCATGCTTTTTTGCGTGACGAAGCCTTGGAATCCTTCGACCTTCGGCATCGGCATACCAACGACATAAGCGTCCGGGGCACCCTTCAGCATGGCATTGTAGCGGTCCATAATGTTGGCCGGAAGGTGGTACCAGCTGCCGACGAGGTTATTGTTGATTTTGGCCTGCCAGACGTCGCCTTTGTTCAGAAACGTCTCGTTGTCGAGCAGCTTCTCCTTATACAATTCGCGCATGTAGCCGATCGCGGCTTTCATGTTTTTGCTGACGCCGGCGTATTGAATGCTGCCTTCGTAAATGTCCCACTCGGGATTGCCCTCCCACATAGCGACGCCGTACATGCCGAAGAGATGGTCCATCCACTTGCCGTGTTCCCGCCCCGACGTCGGCAGCTCATCCTTGACGCCGTTCCCGTTCGGATCTTTGTCGCGGAACGCCCGCAGCACTTCCCGATACTCCTCCGCCGTCTTCGGCACGTCCATTCCGACTTTGTCCAGCCAATCCTTACGGATCATGGGCGCCCGCTCAGGTACAAGGAATACCTTCGGAATATAATAAATGCGGCCGTCGGGTGCGGCGGAGCGGACGATGTCCCAAGCCTCCTGCGGGACGTTCTTCCAGACATTCGGTGCGTATTTCGGGAGCAAATCGTCCAGCGCCAGAGCGCCGCCTTGGTTAATGAGCGTCTGCTCCACGCCGCCGATCGGACGAAGAATGTCCGGCAAATCGCCTGAGGCGATCATCAGGTTCAAATATTCCGAAGCTTCCGAGCCCGGAGGCGTTGTCGACAGCTTATACTCCACACCGGTTTTCTCCGCGACGTACTTCACGTGCGGATCATTGCTGTCAGGCATGGTGCCAACGCCCATATTGCTTTTGTATACTTTGACTTGAACGAGCTTGCCGGCCTGAGCGCTGCCGGCAGAGTCAGCGGTATCGCCTTGATCGGCGCAGCCTGCAAGTACGGATATCGCCGATACGGCAGCGAGCGTGATCATTCCCGCCTTTCTTGCCGATTTCCCCCAAAGTCTTCGCATCATATGACATCCTCCTCTTTTTATCGTCACCGGCGGCTGCCGGCTATTCCTTAATCGAACCGAGCATGGAACCCTTCACGAAATATTTTTGCAAATACGGGTACACGAGCAAAATCGGAACCGTAGCGAACAAAATGGTGGCCGCCTTCAGCGTCGTCGTGTTGAAATCGTAATCACCCATAAACAGATTCACTGCGGCGAGCTCCTCCGGCGACGTTAAATAGGCGCGAAGCTTCATCTGGAGCGGCCATAAATCCGGATTGCGGATGAATAGCACCGCCCGGTTGAACGTATTCCAGTAGCCGACTGCATAAAACAGGCTCACGGTCGCCAGCACGGGCTTAGACAGCGGCAAATAAATCCGGAACATAATGCCGGCGTCGCTGCAGCCGTCGATCCGGGCCGAGTCGTCAAGCTCGGGCGGGATGCCCATAAAGAACGTGCGGATAATGATCATATCGAACGTCCCGATCAAGCCCGGCAATATCAGCGCCCAAAGCGAATTCATCAGTCCCAGCTCGCGTACGGTCAGGAAGAACGGAATCATCGGCGCATTGAAAATCATCGTTATGATGATGCCCAGCATGATCGGTCTGCGGACGAGAAACTCCTTTCGCGACAGCGGGTACGCCGTCAGCACCGAAAACAAGAGGCTCAGCGCAGTTCCGACGATAGTAATGTACACCGTAACGCCGAACGATGTCCAAAGCCCTTTATTTTGTAATACGTGAACCCAAGCCGCGGTCGTAAACTCAACAGGCAGCAGAAACACGATTTTGGAGTCGGCGGCGATCGGCGAGCTCAGCGAAACCGCCAGCAGATGGACGAGCGGCATGAGCATCGTAGCGGCTGCAGCCGCCAGAAACACATAGTTGAAGAGGCGGAATACGTTGTCTCCGATAGATGCTTTCATCACCACAACCCCTGTTCCGTTTTCCGGGCCATCCGGTTAAATATCCACAAGAGCGCGAAGCCGATCACCGACTGGAACAGCCCGATCGCAGTCGTCACGCTGTATTGCCCTTGCAGCACGCCCGCCCGGTATACATACGTTTCGATGATATCTCCGACCGAATACGTCATCGGCGTGAGCAGATTGTAAATCTGGTCGAAGCCGAGCTCCAGGAAATTGCCGATGTTCAGCAGGAACAGCACGAGGATCGTCGGGAACATGCTCGGCAGCGTAATGTGGATCGTCTGCTTCCAACGGTTCGCTCCGTCCATAACCGAGGCTTCATACAAATTCGGGTTGATACCGACGATAGCGGCGAGGTAAATGATCGTCCCCCAGCCGACTTCCTTCCATATTCCCGACAACACGACGATCAGGCGAAAATATTGCTCCTGCTGCATAAACAGGATCGGCTCATGGCCGAACCACCCGCGGATCATATTGACCGCGCCTTGATTCGACAGCAGTTCGAACACGATGCCGCCGACAACGACCCATGACAAGAAGTGCGGAAGGTAGAATAAGCTCTGCATGACCCGCTTGGCCAGCATCAGCCTCACCTCGTTAAGAAGCAGGGCGAGCACGATCGGCGCCGGAAAACCGATGACGAGCTTGTACAAGGCGATCGTCGCCGTGTTGCGGAGCACGTTGTAAAAATCCCGGTATTCGAAAATAAACTTGAAATTGTCGAAGCCTACCCACGGACTCCCCGTAATGCCTTTAAAAATTTGATAGTTCTGGAATGCGATGACGCTTCCCGCCAAGGGTACATATTTAAAAACCAAATAAAATATGAGCCCGGGAAGAATCATCACGTACAGCATCCAGTGCTTTCGCATATTTGCGAGATAACGGCTTGCCAACGGCCTGACCCCCTTCGCTTGGTGTACCGTCATCTTAGCCGCTGATGCCGCCTGCAAACAATCGTTCAATCGTCCACGGCATGAGCAAATCCGATTTTTCGCCGGATTGGCGCGGTTTCAGGGGCTGCTGTGAGGGTTCGGTTAGCTCTCTGGAGTATCGGTTCATTGCCGTCCCAAGGCAAAAAAAGCCATGATCGACGTCACGAAGCGATCGTGGTCGGCCTGGCTTTTCTGCTCATTACAAATCCTTAAGTCTTGATTATCTTACCGGAATGTTTCCGCTCACGAACTCCATCAAATCTCCCTATGCTTCATCTTTTCAATGATATGGTCGGCGGTTCGCGCGGCGAGCGCCATAACGGTATCGGTCGGGTTGGCCCCCCCTGACGTCACGAACAGGCTCGCACTGCAAACAAATAGGTTGGGAATGTCATGAGTTTGCCCGTAGCTGTTCGTCACCGACGTATCGGGATCATCTCCCATCCGGCATCCGCCCATCAGATGGGCGGTATCGTCGGTCACAAATTCCGGAGTGCCGCCGGCTGCTTCCATAATCTCTTTCATCTTGGCGACAGCATGGTCAATAAGCCGCTTATCGTTCGGCCCGTACGAGAAGGAAACATGTGCTAGCGGCATGCCGTACTCGTCCTTCTCTTCCGAAAGCGTGACACCGTTGGCCGGATCGGGTAATGTTTCGCCGACGAGCGTAATCCTGCCGTAAAAATTATAATCCAACATCGCTTGGCGTAGTTCTCGGCCCCAGAGCTTGGCGGATTTGGCAATCCCTTTGGCCATCTCCACAGGCCGCGACCCGTGAGCATGCAGCGTATACCCTCTCGCAAAGCCGCGGGCAGGATCCGTCTCGTAAAATTCCTGCGTCGTAGCTAGCACCGGCGTCCCTTTATACAGCCGAATCTCCTCCGGAAATTTTCCGTATAGATCGTTGCTGCTATGGACCATTATCGCTTTTCCGACCCAGCCGCTGGAATTGGCCAGTCCGTCCGGGAAACGGGCGTTCGCCGAGTGAAGCAGCAGCCGAGGCGTTTCGATGACGAAATTCGCCAATATGACGACACGCGCCTTTTGCTCATACGTTTTCCCGTCATGAACGAACGACACGCCAGTTGCCCGGCCATCGTCGTTCATGAGAACCTGTGTCACCATACTATCGGAGATTACTTCGGCGCCTTGCTGAATCGCCTTGGGGATATGGTGGACCAAGGTGCTGAACTTCGCATTCGGCATGCAGCCTTGATTGCAGAAGCCGCGGTTGATGCACGGCGGCCTGCCGTCGAACGGCGCGGAGTTGATTGCCAGCGGCGGAACCACGCTGCGGATGCCGAGCTTTTCACAGCCGATGCGGAACATCTCGGCGTTGGCGCTGAGGGGTTCACGTTCAGGGTAAGGATATGGGCCGTGAAAGGCACCCCAAGGAAAGTGTTTAGGTCCGGATACGGCGATTTCCTTTTCGATTTTATCGTAATATGGGGCAAGGTCTTCGTATGAAATCGGCCAATTCTCCCCTACGCCGTCCTCCATTTTGGTACGAAAATCACTCTCGTGTAAGCGCAGAAACACACCGGTAAAATGGGTCGTTCCGCCGCCAATCCCTCTGCCCGAGTTGTTATGGCCAAGCTGCAGGGGATCATTTCCGCTAACGATTCTCGTATCCTGCCATCCCAGATGTGTCATCGACAGCTCGTCGCTGGCAAAATCCGTCTGCGGATTCCAGAACGGCCCCGCCTCGATCACCACGACCTTTAGCCCTGCCCTGCTCAGCTCATAGGCTAAAACACCTCCGGCTGCTCCGGCCCCGACGATGCAAACATCCGCATCATCTGGATATTTCCGGTTCTGAAGACCGCTGTGCCTATGGTTCTGGTAATGATCGATATGGTGCATGACAGTATCGCGACTATTTCCCATCTCTTCTTGCCTCCCACGGATCCGTCAATCCGAACTCCGAACGAACATACCCGCGCGGGTAAGCCGGACCGGCATAACCGATTTCCGACCATATCGATGGATGTGAATAATACGCCGCCACCGACTCGTTCAAGATCTTGTTCATAAACTCGGTAATGGGGAAAGACGAGGAACCTGCCGGCAAATTGATATTTTTCGTCATCCACTGCTTCACAAGCTGATTTTGTTCGCTTTCTTCCAGTCCGGCAAAGGTTGTGCCGTAGCGCTCGATGCATACTTTATCCAAGATATCCAGTCCGCCTCGAATCAGTTCGGATCGCTTCGGAACGCCGGCCTTGCGCTCCGATTCGCCGATGTCGGATTTCAGAGCAGAATCCAGATGATGGACGACATAAGCGATAACCTCGTATCGCCGCTCATCAAGCAAAATCTCACATAGTCTGAACATATACCCCGCCTCTTGAGCCGTAAGAAAATCGATATGGATACAACGACTCCGTCTCCAATCGTTGAATGACGATTTCCCGGGTATGAGGATCCCAGTGCTCTTGCTCACGGAGCACGTCGAAGCTTGGATAATGCAACTTATATTCCGGCATGCATTATCGCCCCCAGTACAATGCAAACAGCCCCAGCACGCTTATGGCCGAAATCAGAGCGGGTAACGTCAGCGGAGGGCCGATCATAAAGTTGCGCATCTCATATCCCCCAACACGCTCACCGACGCCATGAATATGCATGTACGAACCGTATACTCCCGCCGCAATGCCGACGGACAGCAATACGGTCAATGCGCCGAGAAGCCAAGCCACGTTGTAATAGGCATAGAAAACCATGCTTAATCCGAACACCGGTGTTGCAATCACAGGAATCCACATCGACCAATGCCTGAAGTTTTGACGATAATGAAATAGCGTAACCTGCACGAATACGACGAGAAACAATAAACCGAGCGCGAATATGAACACTCGCTCCAACGACCATCCGTTCCAGCCCAAAGTATCCAACCTCCGTAACATGGTGTTTATTGGAATATGGATACAGTATTCCTAACTGTTTGGATTTTAACTCATGGATATCCAAATATAGGTAGCCTCCGATGCTACAGCTATTTAGGCAAATTGGGTTCTTTCCCTTGCGTGTCAAATGTCCAAGCGCTTGAGTACCTGATTGCGTACAATGACATCGTAACATCATTCAAAAACGAAAGGAGGCGTTGAATCATGGCATTCGCAGGTGCAACAGCAGTTGCAGGCACTGGCTTTGGCGGCGGCTTTACTAGCATTGGAGTCATTCTTGTTCTGTTCATCCTTCTGGTCATCATCAGCCGTGCTTTCGTACTGTAATCGACCGTTCTTCTGAAATGTAAAGGGACTACACCTGACATGGAACAGATATTGCTCTTGGATATCCATGCAGGGGTGGTCCCTATTTTAGAAAGCTCATCATAGATCACGAATATGATTGATCACATATTCGGCATCTCTTCCTACACCGCCGATTAATGCCGACCCTCTTCGATACTGCCATGGCAGCCCTAAGAAATACAACCCATCTATACGTGAAACGCCCCTGATATGCACAGGTTTGCCCTTCCCGTCCAGAACGTCAGGAATCTTAATCCAACTGTAATCCGAACGAAACCCCGTTGCCCAAATCAAGTTCCTCACCTGGGCTTTACTTCCGTCTTCAAAAATAACCGTTTGATCTTGAACTCGGGTAGCCCTTGGCTTGACCTCCACCCTGCCCTCTCGAATCAGACTTCTTAATTCAAGACCGAATATCGGATCAGGCTGCCGGCTGATCAAATGACCAAACGCGCTGTGAATAGTAGCCTCAAGCATACCTAACTTGTCGAACCACCAAAACATGCTTTTGCCGAATGCTTTTAACGGGAGGAACTTCATCTTATGCCCTACAGATAAGAGAACGTCTCTATCCTTCGATAGTTCCACGGCGATTTGCGCTCCGGAATTTCCTGCTCCGACAACCGCCACAGATCCTTCCTGCAGATCAGAGGGGTTCAGGTACTCCGATGTGTGAAGCTGTACAAGATCCTTGTCTATAGAAGCCGCAAATTCAGGAATTCTGGGCTTCTGAAACGGGCCTGTCGCCACAATTACATTTCTAGCTCTCCATTCCCCGCCACTCGTTTGAATCCTAAAGATGCCTTGCTCTTTAGTAAGAGACCGAACCTCCGTCTCCAGGCGGACAGGCAAGTCAAACCGCTGCACGTATCTCTCCAAGTACTCCGCAATCTCATCCTTGGCTGCATAGCCGTCCTGCTCACCTTCAAGCGTAAGCCCCGGAAGCGAACTATACCTTCTCGGAGTAAACAGTACCAAGGAATCGTACCGTTTCCGCCAAACATCGCCGACTCTTTTCTCTCTGCCAACGACAACGAAATTGGCATTCGTCATTTTCAAATAATATGCCGCGGCAAGGCCTGTCTGACTGGCACCAATCACGAGTACGTCAACATCTGTCTCCATTCCTATCCCTACACTTTCATCTCTTCATGCTGTATGACCGAGGTTTCAATTTGGATCGTAGTATGCTGAATTTTAAACTTATCCGCAATAAGCCGAATGGCTTGCTGTAAAATCTGTTGATCATCTTTATCGTCTTCTATCAATAGGTGACAGCTCAAGGAGTCTAGTCCCGAGGTAATCGTCCAAATATGAAGATCGTGAACATCCTTGACCCCATCTATGCTTTCCAACGTCCGCTTCACTTCGGCTTGATTCACCGTAATTGGGGTGCCCTCCATAAGAATATGGAGCGTATGCTTAATTACACCCCATGCCCCTTTCAGAATGAGAAGTGCGACAAGTACGCTAATAATCGGGTCTGCAACGTACCAGCCGAACACCATCATGACCAATCCTGCGACTATAGCTCCAACCGAGCCTAAAGCATCACCAAGCACGTGAAGATATGCACTTCGCAGATTGATGTTGTTTTTCACATCCCCTTTCCTCATAAGCGCCACAGCGCTAAGCACGTTGGCAAGGAGACCAATAAGAGCAATTAGCATCATCGACCCGCTTGCTACGGTTTGCGGCTCCAAGAAGCGCTCATAAGCTTCCCAGATGATGAAACCGGCGACAACAAACAAAGTGATCCCGTTAAACAGTGCGGCCAATATCTCGAACCGGTAAAAGCCGTAGGTCTTGTTCGGCGAAGCCGGCTTGGCGGCAAACCACACGGCAACGAGACTTAATACCAACGAACTGGCATCGTTGAGCATATGGCCGCTGTCGGATAAGAGGGCCAAACTGTTAGTAAATAACCCGCCGAAAAACTCCAAAAGCATAACTCCCAAAGTAATGATTAGAGCGATAGTGAGACCTATCTTATTGCCGTTTGGATCAAAATGATGGTGATGCCCGTGGTGGCCGTGGCAATGGTCATGATGGTGATGCGAATGGTCGTGATCGTGATGCTCGCGGCTATGGTCATGATTGCGGTGACTTCCCATATGAACTCGCCTCCTAACTATGCTCACAGTGGTTGATGGCTTGGGTTAACAAGGAAATAACGTGACTATCGTCGCACGAATAAATCATGGACGTACCTTCACGCCTGGATTTAACCAGCCGCATTGTTTTCAGAAGGCTCAACTGGTGAGAAACAGCTGACTGGGAAATGTCCAATACTTCCGTGATGTGGGTAACCGAACATTCCTCTTGGGAAAGCATATACAGAATACGGATCCTTGTCGGATCAGAAAGTGCCTTGAATATTTGTGACACATCCTCAACAATTTCCGGAGTGAGGAATGAGTGCTCCTTTGCTTCCATTTGTTTTACACCTCTACATGTTATTCAATATATGAGCATGTGCTCATATTTGGATTATGACTTAAGAAATTATTTTTGTCAATCCGGTTCTGGTCAATTCTCCAGAAAGCTGAACAATTGAAGGGGGTGACCTCGTCTTCTTGTACGGAGGCTTGGTTTGGCTGGTGCGGTTAGGTCGTTTGACGGCACGCATTTGCATTCAAAGCGCCCATAACCGCCCCTTCGCGGCAAAGATGTCTGTACTTATCCAAGCATTTACTGCTGATAGCCGATGAATGAGCAGAATGTCTGAACATTCGAATGCATCCTCCGATCAAGTGCGCCATCCGAAACAAAAGAAATTAAAGGTACAACAAAAAAACTTCCGGAGTGTACGCCAGGAAGTTTTTTTAGATTTATTTTCAAGTGGATTCGGAATGCTGAATCTTACTTTGATAATACGCTTCCAATCTTCGTACGGACTCCGGCCAACCGAAGCGTGCAACGACTCGTGAACGCCCGCCGCTTGAGAGCTGCTTCGCCAATTCCGGGTTGTTCTTTATTCGTGACAGTGCGTCAGCGAAAGCTCTCGGACTTTTGTAGGCTTCCACCAACAATCCGCTGCGGCCATCTTCGACAACTTCCAATATGCCGCCACGGGCTGATGCCACGAGGGGAATCCCGGACGCCATTGCCTCCGAATTCACACAGGCAAACCCCTCTTTATACTGAGTCGGACAAACAAATATATCCGCAAGATGATACATGTCATGAATTCGATTCGGGGAAATATATCCGGTAAAGTGTATGGGAACGCCCAAACTTTTAGCGAGCCTTCGAACTTTTTTGATATAACCGGTCTCTTTCTTTACTCCAGGCCAAGAGGCGCCGACGGCGACGATGGCAACCCTCTTATCCTCCTTGCGAAGAAGGGCAGCCGCTTCAACCAAGGTATGCAGCCCTTTCCGCGGTACGATTCTTCCGACAAATAACAGATTATACGAAGCGGATAATCCATACTTTTTGCGAATTTTTGTCTTATATGCTTCAGATCTGGGACGGAATTTTGCGGTGTCGACGCCAAGCAACATAGGTTCAAATTTTGCCGCATGCTTAGGGTATCGGGCTTTGAACGTATCGGCTAGAGCGGAAACGACACATGTTACTCCGTCAGCATGTCTCAGCACGTTATTTCCTTGGCGCTTACTTAGTTTGGATAAAAAATGGAGGGAGTGCAGCGAGAGCACAATCGGTGTTCCGGGGAAGGCTTTCCGAATCACAGGAAGAAACGTCGGCCGGTTGTCTACTTGAATAATATCGAAATTGCGTCTTTGAAGCTTCTTCATGGCCAACCGGATATAGGCTTTACCATTCTTATAAGGAATTCGGTAGTACAACAATGTACCTTTAGCCGATCTGCTCACTCTAGGTAATCTTGGATGCGCGGAGCTTACAATCGTTACATTGTGTGTTCGGGCCATTCTGGAAAAGAAATTGTGCATAACGGTTTCAACCGATCCTCCTTTTATGGGAGGCAGCGGCAGCTTATCGGGCGCAATGGCCAAGATCCTCATCGACTCATATCCTTTCTTGTGAATACGGCCTGCCTTCTTTATTACTCTACTATTTCGTTGCCGGTATTGCCGCGATACATGTGGGTGTGCGGGGTGCTTCCATTTACTGTCGTATATCCCTCGAAATAATGAATATGGCCTCCGTTCGGTAACGGAATGGCTGGTCCTGTTGTGCCTTGTATGATATGAGCGTGGCCATCGTCAATTGAGGTTTCTGCATAATAAGAATGTACATGCTGAACCCCGGTTGCTGCGAGGAAAGTCAGTCCTACATATCTGTGATTGTGACCTACATCCAATGATGTTACCCCCTCAAACTGATGAATATGAGGCACCGCTCTCCCATTCCATGATGTTATATACAACTTGTGAGAATGCTTGCTACCCGAATTACCTGAATTACTTGAATCACCCGAATCTAGAATAAAGCCCGAGATTGGAATTCCCACCGTATTACTTCCCTTCAATAAAATAATGTCAGTTCATTCTATGAAGGTTTATACTCGGCGGAAATGGTCATTGTCCTATGGTCATTCCCCTATAGTCATTGGTCTTCCGTTCTATGGTTTGTTCCATGATTGTTATATGTTCCCCGAAGCGGCAGCAATTACGGCCTTTGGCTTGAGCGCCAATAACCATTTGGTATTCACATTCATCGGCTCCTCTGTACATTAGGGATAAAACAGCCTGTATGATTATGATGGAAATATTCGAATTCATACAGAATCCGCAGTTCGTCAGAAGCTAACAGCCCCCTTCAATTCTATTTCAATAAAATAGACTCGCGCGGCATTCAATCCACAGTAGCCAAGCATATGATATAGAAACTGGCACAAGGAGATTTGTTATGAAATCTAAAAAGAATCGTATCCATCTAAACTTACGCAAGGGGGAAGGAGAAATGTTGGATAGCTTATATAATGAATTGGAACTATTAAACGAATCATTGGAAACCTATGAAATAGATAGCAAAAAGCAATTATTGGCGCAGAGTCAATCAAAAACAGAAAGAACGCTGCGCAAAACCTCAAAAGTAAAACGGCAGTAACCTCACTTATGGACAAAAAAGCAGCCTTACGGCTGCCCTTTTTACATAGTTCTCATTGATTGGGTTAATTGTCGACTGCATTCATGATATCGATGTCGTCGCTCAATGGGCGGACTCGGCATCATCGACATGCTTCACATGTTTATACGAAATCGCGATAAACAGCACGGAAACAAGCACAAATATCGAACCGGTAATAAACGGCACATGAGGGTTATAGATCTCGGCTAGTTTGCCCGCCATAAACGGAGCAATGGCACCGCCGATGAATCGTAAAAAGCTGTAAGCAGCCGATGCCGTAGATCGTTCTACCGGAGCAGCATTCATGACGGCCGTTGTGATTAATGTATTGTTATTCCCCAGCAGTGCCCCCGCAAAAATAACAGCCGCGATGATTACCCACTGCGTTGATGTCCAAATACCCATGGCCAGCAGCACAAAGGCGAACAGAACTAACATGAAACACATCGATTTAATGGTACCGAACCACTGCTGAAGCTTCGGCGCCACAAATACGGAAGTGACGGCTAGCAAGATTCCCCATCCCAGAAAAACAAACCCGAGCCCATGCTCATCCAAGCCCATTACGAATGGCGCATAGGCAAGCAGGGTGAAAAATCCGAAGTTGTATAGCGCTGCGGCAATACCGAATACTAAGAGAGACTTGTGCTTAAGGGCCCGGAACGGATCGAGCAAAGATGACTTCGACTTTACGTTTTTTCGATGTTCGGATTTCGGCATCAACGCGCTGATTCCGATGAACGCTACGATCATTAACGTCGCAACACCCAGAAACGGGCCTCTCCATGAAATGCCGCCGAGCCATCCCCCGAGCAAAGGTCCGACCGAAATGCCCAAACCGATTGCCGCCTCATACAGAATGATGGCTTTCGCTGTACCGCTATTGGAGAGGGATACGATTGCGGCCAAAGACGTAGCGACAAACAAGGCGTTACCCAGCCCCCAACCGGCTCTTAGTCCTACCAGGTTCCAGATGCCGTTCGAAAATCCGCCCAGCCCCGAAAACAAAGCGATGACGACAACACCGGTAAGCAGCGTCCATTTGACGCCAAGTCTTGACGAAACCGTGCCGGTAATCAGCATCGCCACCGCCATTACCGCATTGTAGCTGGTGAATAATAAGGTAACTTCACTTTGGGAGGCGTTCAGGTTTTTAGCAATTGCCGGCAGGATCGGATCGACAAGACCGAGACCCATAAAAGCAATAATGCAGGCAAAGAAAACGGCCCAAACCGCTCTAGGCTGCTTTAAAAGATTTGAGTGATGAGCAGATGGGTCTGTTACCGCAGAATGCGATGTAGATGACATTATGATTTCTCTCCTTTATGGAATTAATGATTATACAGGTACAAATTGAACGAGTGCCTATTCATGATTTCGCAGGCTTGCATGATGAGTTCCCCCCATCAACATGTCTTGCCTTGCAAACTAGTTGTATTATCCAACTACATGATTGCATTATACAACTATTGTCGTGCGTGTCAAGACATTATTTATGGTGACGGTTGCAATTTTATTGGAGATTTGTTTTGTGATACCATAGATCATAATGAATATGAATTCGTGAGGTAGTCATCATATGGATGAGCACTCTTTGGAAACGATCGAACTGGAGATGGCCATTCTCGTTCGGCGGGTCACATCGATTACAACTTTCAACAAAATCGGCAATCTCGACCGTTCCGCCTATCTTTTGCTCCATCAAATTTCTTCTCACGGATCTGCCGGTGTAAAAGCGCTGGCGGATGAATTCCATTTGGATATCTCAACAGTTAGCAGACAAACTGCCGCCCTTGAACAAAAGGGATATGTTCACCGAACGCCGGATCCGTCGGACAAGAGGGCCTTTACGCTGCAAATCACGGAATTGGGAACAAAGGAGCTGCTCGAGCACAAACAGGCGCGGTTGGCCCGAATTACCGAGCTTCTGAAACATTGGTCCGAGGAAGAATGCCATTCGTTCGGGGAACTGTTGAAGAAGTTTAATCGGACTTTTGTCTAACGGAGTAAAACGAAGAAGCCCTCAGCTGTCAATTGCCGGGGGCTTCTTTATTTGTGTTCTCGCCGTTCCTCTATAGTTAACTTCGCTTATCCGTGCAGTCCCCCTTCCAGATAAGCCCGCTGACGGTACGCGCCGACCGGAAGTTGGATCAGCGTCGTGTCCCCGATTTTACCCAGCTTGTAGAGCTCGTCGCAGTAGCCCGCATGAAATCCAAGCAGCGGACGACCTCCCATTCCCTTCGCGGCGGACGCCAGCAGCAGCTGTTGGACGAGTATGCCCGCTTCCATCTGCTGGATGCGATATCCACGGTATCCGAGCTCCGGGATCAGGTGATTTTTGTCGCCGGCCACATGCAGGCAGATCGGGATTTGGAATAAATTAAGATTGTGCAGGAACATTCCCAGCTGCAGCCGTACCCGATGATCGCCGCGAAGAATCTGCCGCAAGGAATGGTCGGAGCTTTCATAACGGTATGCGCCGTCCGGTAGCCCTTCAATGCCATAGAAGCTGCCGTATAGTGACACACGGGGCCCGCTCTTCCCCCTCCTTCCGTTCAAATCGTTCCGGTACGTGCAGGAAGCCGCCGCTTCTTGCAGCAATGCGCTCAGCTGCGGCAACGGTACCTTTGTCAGGACGAATTCCGACTCGGGTGAATATCGGCTGCGGCATACTGACGCCAAATCATAAGACTCCTGCGGTACTTCCGGCAAGTAGGCTGCGCGGATTCCGCTAGTCGCGAGCTTCTTCGCTCCAACCTGCCGAAAGGAATCCGGCGAATGCTGCATGGACGCTTCGTTCATTCGGATCAGCTGCGAGTAGTCTTTCACTCGTCGAGAACGTACATAATGCTCATGCCGGAGGACCGACAGTTCCTTGCACAGCATTGCTGCAGAGACATGCCCTACTCCTAGACCGCCATCACCGCCGGGATTCCACGCGGTTGCTCCGCTCTCGGAAAGCGGGATGACCGCGTACACGCTCTCCTCCCGATCGGAAATCCCGAGCAAGTGATTGACGGCACGATCTAGAAATTGATAGTGTACCCCAACATCAAACTCGAACCGCTTCGCCACTTCAAGCAATTGCCCGATCAGCACGCCGGCGTCCAAGCCTTGCAGCCGATATGCGAAATGATGATATTTGAAAAAATTTTTCCAAAAGACCGTCGATACGAATACCGTGCCGAAGCATGCGGATAAGTCGCAGCGGCCGCCGAGCGCCCTGGATAAATAGGAATCGAAATTACCTTCGCGGAGCAGCACCAATCGATGGTGCGCCACATCGTAGTGGTATACTCCAGGCGGAGCATCGTTCAGCTTCAAATAGATGTACACTTCGCTCGGATACAGCCCGCCGCCGGAAGGAACAAACCGCCTTATCAATTGCTGTGGAGAAGCCTTCCCGCCCCATCCATTCGCAGTCTGGTATGTTTGGTTCAACCGCGCAAGCCCGAATATGTACCATAGAAAATGGCCGATCCCTGTAATGTCGGGGAAGGTTGGCCCTGATTTTCCAAGTAAGGTCAGCGGTACTTCCGGGGATAACGGTATCGCCGGCAAGCCGCGGTACAGCTTATAGGGAAGAGGCGCATCCGCCCAATCGACCTCCCACCCCGAAGGCCCCGATTCATGCGCACTCGCATGGAGATGATGCACAAAGGCATCCAGATTCATGTTTTTTCACTCCTCGGGCGGCTTACGGGAACGGATGAGGATGCGAGTTGAGCTGATCCTCGCGCAGCGGCTGCTTCACGTATCCGAGCTTCGCCGGCACGTCCAGCACTCTCTTTAAGCCTGTCAGCCGGGTGAGATGATACCCGAACGTCATCGGCAGCATCCCCGGAATGAGCACCTTCACGCAATGCAGCCGGTTTCGCCGTAATTCCGGCGTCGTCTGATCCACGACGATCACGTCGAGGCCCAACCGGCGGAATGCTTGAAGCACCTCCTTCAGGTCGTCGGTCAAGTCCCGATGGTTCGTTCTCGGCTTGAATTCATCCTCGAACGCTCGAAGCGGACGGTCCTCCGCAAGCAGAAATTGCAGCCGTTCTTCAGCCTGAGGCAAGCCATAGAGCATGGAATGGTCCTCCATTCCCCTCACTAGCGTCGGATCGCGGAGCATCCGCTCATACTCCTCCCGATTCGCGGCGAGCTTCTCGTCCAAGGTCAGCATCATCCCCGAAAGCTCATGTACCGCGCCTTTTGCCGCCCGAACCGGATCCGGATGCGCCCCTGCAGCGCAGATGAGATTGAGTCCCTTCGACTTTTTATTTTTCGCCAGTGCCCATACGCTCGGGATCCCGTTCTCCATAGTCGCGTTATAGAGGTACGTTTCGAATCCCGCGACGGCATTCAGGCGCTCCAGCATCAGAACCAATTCCCGGTCATTCGCGGAGCGCGGGTCCAAACGAGGGAGCGGCAGCCGCGCATACCAGGTCAGCAGAAACGAATCGCGCTCCACCACTTCCATAATGCCGTAGAAAATCGCTTCCTCCAGGCTTCCGCCCAGCGCGCAGCCGTTGGAGGTCTCGTAGACGAAGCCCCGATCGCAGCTTGAGCTGTAGTAAGCGAGCAGCTGCGGAACGAGAATCGGACGTTCCTGCAGAAACGAGTAGCCCCAAACCCACTCGAGCTGCCGGTCAGGATCAAACGGTTCGAACGGAAACCCCGGCTTCTCATACTGTTCCTTCGCATACAGCCCGACGGTTACAGGATCGAGTGCATGGTCCGCCACATGGCGGTAGGTATCTCGAATCATCGTTCTCTTGCCCCTGGGGGCCATTCCGCAGTACCGCTCCAAGCCTTCCAGTATTGCGGCCAGCTCGCTATCCGCATAAGAATGCGTTCGGCCGGCCGCCGCTTCATCCATATTCATCAGCGGCAGATTGACGCTTACGTCGGCAAATGGCGAGACAAGATCCAGCATTTTACCGTTCAGAAAGCCCGTTTTATAATCTAGATAGTCAACGGCTAATACTGCCTTAAGCTCTTCCAACGACCGGCAGCGATAAATGCGCTCGCTGATCTTCGGACTCGGCTTGAGCGTAATCCGGGCCGCCTCCGGCGAATCGTCGGGCAGACGCCCGCAAACCGAACATAACGGATCGGGCAAAATGAAATGACTCGAGCATTTGAGCGTCTTCATATTCACGAAGATCATCCGTTCATCCGTGCGGGCCCCGGCGCCCTGAAGCTCTCTTTGCACCTCAGCCGACAGCAGGTGCGCCATCTGCAGCAGCCCCGTGCGCGAGGCCCATGCGTCACTCGGCAGTCCCCCGGATTGCCCCAGCCGCCTCCGCAGCATCCACATCTCTTTGCGGTCGCGCCCCGCGATCAACTGCCGGCTGTCGGCGCATTGCGAGCATCCCGGCGCCCCCGGCTTGACCAGCGGCCCGATCACCCCTTCGCCAAATGCGATGAATCCGCGGATCCACCGAATGCCCGCCGTCCGGAACGCCGCTTCCGCTTCAAGATGAACGGAAGGATTCCATGCATCGTCCAGCACCAGCGCGAAATCCGTCGCTTTCGGCACGCCTGACTGGAGATCGGCCAGCCGTTCGATCCGATATAAGGCCGATAGCAGCTCGCATGCAAGCTCCGCCAACACCCCATGTCCTACAACGGTGACTACCGCGCTCATCCTGCGTCCCCCTCTCGAACAATTACGCCGAAGACCCTTCCCGGTAAATCCTTGAGCAGCGGTTCCACGGCCAGATCGATAACCTCGAGATGCTTGCCGTTCCTTGTTAACACCTGAAGGGAGCTGCGCAAAAGGTCCTGAAGATGGACCGTTTCCGAAGAAGGAATCGGCAAGGTGACCGGAGCCTCATTCCCAATGTGCACCGAAGCGGCCTCCAGCACGTTCGCCGCACGGCAGGCAGGGCCGTTCTGCACCTTCAGCAGCGCCGAATGCAGCGCCCTTCTGAGCGATAAAGTCAGATTCAACCCGATGCCGCCATACCAGCAATCGCGGGTTCCGACCCATACGGAACGGAAGCCGGATACGTCCTCCCCTAAGGCAATTAGCGGTTCACCCTGCAAGAAGGTTAACGCTTGCAAGTAATACCGGCAGCGCACGTCTTCCACCTTGCCGAGCCGAAGCCTATGGACATATGGCTTACGAGCAGCCACATAGCTGCCTAACGTCTCGGCCAAACAGGCTTGCAGTCCGCGCATGACGGCTTCCTGAGCGGTCTCTCCCGCTCCGGCGCAGGCGGAGCGCTGCGGTTCGGGAAGTACGCCCGTTAGCCGCGATGCATAAGCTTCGATCCCGCACAGCCCAGCCTCCCGTCTTGCTTCCTCGTGCGTAAGACCGGAACAGACGAGGTCCGGCAGCAATCCGGCTGGTCCCTCTGTCAGCGGATCTACCGCTTGAACGCTGCATTGGGAGAGCGGCAGCTGCTTTAAGTCCCCTTCCTCCCACAGGTGAAGAATTCCTGTATGCGCCGATGTCAGCCGGTTCAAGTACGCAAACAACCCGGTCGATACACCTCTGCCCGAATCCCGTTCCAGCTGTGCGCCCCAATCTTTAACTGCGGCGGCCTCGGCGCCGCGCAAATCGCCGCTCGCGAGGGGATGAGGGCTGACGGGATGTATGCTTCCTTCCAACGTTTCCAGATCAAGAAGGTAGACAGCATCACGCAGCTCCGGTTCAATCACCCCAGTAACCGACTTCAACAGCTCGAACGCGAGCACATTGGCCAGCATCGCTCCCGAAGCGGATGACATAGCGTGCCGCTGCGGATCTTTCTCGAGCGCGACCCGGTGGATGCGGCGCCATGCCGATTCCCAGCATGCATCCGACTCCGGATGCACGAGCGGTCCCGCCATTCCGGTATGGTGCAGGCATACGGCCGGGAGAAGAAGCTTGCGCTCCTCCTTGCAAACGCTATTTAGAAGCCGCAGCTCCCGGGCATCTCCCTTCTCAGATGCGTAAAGCACCGCTTGATACGGCTGTACGAGTTCCCGCCAGCCGCTCGCTCCATCCCGTTGAAGCGTGACTTCCTTGACCTCGACCTCCGGATCGGATTGCCGGGCATGCGCCTCCAGCTCAGCCAGCCGCCGCTTATGGCTCGGTGCAGAGTCCATAAGCAGCACATGAAACCGCGGCAGCCCGGACTCAAGCAAAGCCGCCGCCAGTGCAGCGAGAATCGGCCCAGACCCAGCCACTAGCACTTCGGCTTGCCGATATTGCTGAAACCGGAACGCGCCGGAATCGGCAAAGCTGTCCAGGAAAGCGATTTGCGGGGCATATTTACGGACGATCCCTTCCGTCAACCGATGCGGACGGTCTTGGCTCATATCTCGCAAGAAACCCTTCCCATACAGCGCCTCCGCAATTTCATACACCCGGCGTATGTAAGGCTCGGACAATCCGTTCGTCAAGGCCTCCATCGTGTTCTCCCCATTGAACATAGGGATCAGCTTCTCAATCCAGCGGTCGATCATTTCACCTTGCATACGGAACGTTCCTACGTTAGGGCTTGCTGAACAAGATTCGTTCCATTTACACCCAACGTAAGTCTCTAAACCCAAGC